>LUKI01000095.1 GCA_001593685.1 Gammaproteobacteria bacterium F7 | reverse complement strand
ATCCAACGTCCCGATGGCGGTGGTGGAGGTGGCGGCGGAGGCCCCGGCGACCCCTCTGATTCCGCCGAAGGCATGGATGACTTTGTCTTTGAGCTGACTCAGGAGGAATTCCTCGAATTCATGTTCGAGGGACTGGAGCTACCGAATTTAGTGAAAAAGCAGTTGGTTCATACCACCAGCTATTCACGTGTCAAAGGTGGCTATACCAAAGACGGCATTCCTGCTCGGCTCAATGTAGTACAGTCACTACGCAGTGCCCATGCCCGTCGCATTGCACTAGGCGGTAAGACTCGTAAAAAAATAAAAGCACTGGAAGCCGAACTCAAGGAACTTGAAAAACAGGCCCTCAACGACCGCGAAAATGGGCTCAAGGAAACGTCAGAGCAGCGAATTGCGGAAATAAAAACCGAGCTGGCACGTTTGAAAAAACGCCTGGCTGGCATTCCTTTTCTGGATGACTTTGACCTCAAATATAATAACGTCGTGGAGATTCCAAAGCCCTCCACCAGCGCCGTCATGTTCTGCCTGATGGATGTATCCGGTTCCATGACGCAGGATATCAAGGACATGGCAAAACGCTTTTTTATCCTGCTGTATATGTTCCTGAAACGAAATTACCAAAAAATTGAAGTGGTCTTTATCCGCCACCACACCAATGCCAGCGAGGTGGATGAAGAAACCTTTTTCTATTCCCGTGAAACCGGCGGCACTCTGGTATCCAGCGCCTTGAAACTGATGGATGAAATCATCCGCGAACGTTATCCCGAGGACAGCTGGAACATCTACGCGGCACAGGCCTCCGATGGCGACAACTGGGCTGATGACTCCCCTGCCTGTCGTGATTTGCTGATTAATAAAGTGCTTCCAAAGGTGCAGTATTACACCTATGTGGAAATTACACCGCGAGACCACCAAGCCCTGTGGTACGCCTACGAGGATGTCATCAAACGCTTCCCGGACAGTTTTGCTATGCAGCAAATTGAGTCTCTGGAGGACATTTATCCCGTCTTCCATCGCCTCTTTGAGAAGAAGGCAACACCATGAGCCAAACCAAGACAAATGCGAGCAAAAAAAATAACTACATTGCCGAGGGCTCCGAGTGGACCTTCGACAACCTGAAGCGCTACGAGGAAGAAATATCCCGTATCGCCGAAGGCTACCGGCTCGACACCTACCCAAACCAAATCGAAGTCATCAGCGCCGAGCAAATGATGGACGCTTACTCTTCCACCGGTATGCCAGTAGGCTACCATCACTGGTCCTTTGGTAAGCAGTTCCTCAACACCGAGCAGGGCTACAAGCGGGGAAAAATGGGACTCGCCTATGAGTTAGTGATCAACTCCAATCCCTGTATTGCCTACCTGATGGAAGAAAATACTCTGACAACCCAGGCTTTGGTGATCGCCCACGCCTGCTTTGGCCATAACTCTTTTTTCAAGGGCAATTACCTGTTCAAAACCTGGACCGATGCCAGCGCCATTGTCGACTACCTGCTGTTTGCCAAACGCTATATCGCCCAATGCGAAGAACGCCATGGCGTTGAAGAGGTTGAGGCGCTACTGGATTCCTGCCACGCATTAATGAACTACGGCGTGGACCGCTACCACCGCCCAACGCCCATTTCTTTCGAAAAAGAGCAACAGCGCCAGCAGGAACGTGAAGCGTACCTGCAAACCCAAGTAAATGACCTGTGGCGAACCATTCCAAAGAAAAAAGCCGAGATCGAAGAGAAAAAGCCCCGTTTTCCCAGCGAACCACAGGAAAACATTCTCTATTTTATTGAGAAAAACGCGCCACTGTTAGAGCCTTGGCAGCGGGAAGTTGTACGTATTGTCCGTAAAATCGCCCAGTATTTTTATCCGCAAAAACAAACCAAGGTAATGAACGAAGGCTGGGCGACCTTTTGGCATTACACCATTCTAAACACCCTTTACGACGAGGGGTTGGTGAATGAAGGCTTTATGCTGGAATTTCTGCAATCCCACACGGGCGTTATTTATCAACCGGATTTTGACTCGCCCTACTTCTCCGGCATCAACCCCTATACCCTCGGCTTTGCTATTTTCAGTGATCTTCGTCGTATCTGCGAACAACCCACCGAAGAGGACCGTCAGTTTTTCCCCGACATAGCCGGTTCAAACTGGCTCGACACCCTTCATGAAGCCATGCGCGACTTCAAGGATGAAAGCTTTATTCTGCAGTTTCTATCGCCCAAGGTTATTCGTGACCTGAAATTGTTTGCCGTGCTGGATGACGACAAAAATCGGGATATCGAAATTACCGCCATCCACGATGAGCAGGGTTATCGCTATGTACGAGAACTGTTGGCTGACCAATATAACCTTAGCAAGCAGGAACCCAACATTCAGATTTACAGCGTCGACCTGAGCGGTGATCGCTCGATCACATTACACCACACTCAGCATAACCGCATACCACTACACGCCAACGACGCTCGTGAAGTTGTCAAACACCTACACCACTTATGGCAATTTGATGTACATCTACACTCCATACAAGACGATGAAATTACCAGCAGTATTGTTTGCAGCGACAATGATCTAAAAATCATTACACCTGAGCATGAAAATAAAGATGAAGAGGATCCCACCTCAACTGCCCCTTAAGGTTAGTCACGTTTGCTCCGGTTAAAATCGAGACACTGACTCGATACGTGAACTATCCGCCGAGGAATTGTATGCTATAGGTGTTTTCTAGTATCAATAAGCAAACCGCTATTGGTATAGCGTCGCGACCAGAACACCGAAAGGGAATACATCATGAGCAGCTTTGCCCGCCTACTTGCCCTGGCTTTTATATCATTATTTGTAGCCGCCTGTAGCGTCAACCCCGTGACCGGTAAATCGGAATTCTCGCTGGTATCAGCCAATCAGGAAATCAGCATCGGGCAAAAACAATATCAGCCGTCTCAACAGTCACAGGGTGGTCGTTATTATATCGATCCCAATATACAGTTTTATGTCAGCAGCGTAGGTAAAAAGCTCGCCGCCGTCAGCGATCGCCCCGACCTTCCCTACGAATTTGTGGTACTCAACAACTCCGTACCCAATGCCTGGGCGTTGCCCGGCGGTAAAATCGCCATCAATCGCGGCCTGTTGTTGCACCTGGACAATGAAGCAGAGCTGGCTGCTGTATTAGCCCACGAAATCGTCCATGCCGCAGCACGCCATACCGCTCAGCAGATCACTCGCGGTACACTACTCGGCGCTGGCTCCCAGGCAGTCGGCATTATGCTACGCGACAGCAACTACGCTCAGGTTGCCGGTTTAGCTACCCAATTGGGTGGCGCGGCTTTTATGGCAAGGTATGGCCGCTCAGCAGAGTTGGAGTCCGATGCCTACGGCATGAAGTATATGGCCCGCGCTGGCTACGACCCCTATGGTGCCGTTAAATTACAGGAAACTTTCGTTAAACTCAGCAAAGGCAAAACACCCGGTTTTCTGGAGGGGCTTTTTGCCAGCCACCCGCCATCACAGGAACGCGTTGAAGCCAACCGGCAGTTAGCAAAAACACTGCCCAGGGGCAATAGCTATCGAGAACGGTATCAGCAGAAAATCGCTCAATTGCTGCGCGACAAACCGGCTTACGAAGCAGAGATGGAAGCCGAGAAAGCCCTGCAAGCTAACAACCCAAAACTGGCGTTAAGCCATCTGGATAAGGCGGTAAAAATTCAGCCGGCTGACGGGTATTTCTGGGAGTTACGTGGCCACGCCTGGAAAATGCAGAAAAACTTCAGTAACGCCCATAAGTCCTACACCACCGCCATCAGTAAAAACCCGGATCTCTATAGCCACCACCTGGCTCGCGGTCTATTACGTTATGAACATGGCAACTTAGGTGACGCCCGGGCCGACCTGGCACGCAGTAATCAGCTATTAAAAACCCAAGCTGCGAGCTATGCGCTGGGAGAGCTGGCGATGGCAGGCAACAATACTTCTCAGGCAATGCAGTACTATCAAACTGCCGCACAGGGTGGTGGAAAAATCGGTCAACAGGCGCTACAGAAGGTCGCGCAAATCGAACTGCCCCGCGCACCGCATAAATACATTGCCAGCCAGCTGTATGTGGATAAAAACGGCAGGCTCCGTGTGGCGATCAAAAACCGTTCTGCGGTAACCGTCACCGGAATAGAAGTACACGTCAGCGATCGCAGTGGTTATGCCTACGCCTATCGCGTACCAGACACCCTAAAACCCGGCCAGCAAACGGCAATTCCTACAGCCATCAAAGGTCTAACCAGCACAGACGATGCGCGTAAGTATCGGGTACAAGTAGCTAAAGCTCGAATACTGCAGTAAATTGATTAGCAATTTTAGGTATTAGCAAGCCTCCTACTAGCCTCGCCCATTGGGCGAGGTTTCTTAAAGCTATTTCCTCGCCAAATAAAACCTTCGCAAGCCCCAATAATTACTGAGCAAAAAACAGCCTTCCATCAGCATCACCACAGGGCTACCCACCAACAGATTATGAAGCACCCAAAAAGCTGACACCCACATCAAATAAATACGTACTTCCCGGTCGGTGTGCTTAAAGGTTCCCACCGTTCCGATCAGCGTAGCAGCCAAACCCAGCAAGCTAACCCAATCCTGCCAGGTAAAGACAAAACTAACAAAACTCAAGCCAATAAAAACCCACATCCAGCGCTGGCTCGGGAAAAAAGCCGCCACCAAAAAACGTAGCGCGTTAATAAAGATAAGCGTGCCCGCAGCATAACGTTCCAACACCAGAAAATGGCTGGCATTAAAAATCGCACAGAAGAAGATACAGATTAAAACCGTTTTACGTGGTTTGAACTGAAAGGAGGCCATGCCGAACAAAAACGCCAGCGCAGCAAGAATTTGAGAGAAAACAAACAGACTCACATTAGATCCATGTGATAGGCGTTGCGGTCATGCCGGACGGAATCGCCCCCTTTGGGGAGTCCGGCATACATAGTATTTCTGCAAACTGTTGCATTCCGGATCTTCGCTTCTCCGGGTCCGGAATCACATTATTACTTAATGTGTCACCTTAAGAATAATTTTGCCCATATGCTGGCCACTCGCCATACGTTGATGGGCACTGGCAACATCGGCAAAATCAAAGACTGAGTCAATCACTGGGTGCATTTGGTTATTCGCAAAGGCCGGCAAAATATGTTCGCCCAGCTCCTTCGCCATCACGGCCTTTTGATCAAAGCTTTGCGCGCGCAAGGTCGAACCTGTTAGCGTTAAACGCTTCATCAACACAGGCACAAAGCTGATTTCAGTACGGTGGCCTCGGGCAAAAGCAATGGAACAAATACGACCCTCGGGGGCTGCCAACTTGATGTTCTTAGGAATAAAGTCACCACCGGCCATATCGAGAATGACATCAACGGGTGGCAACTCCTCGAGAAAATCCTGAGTGTTGTAGTTAATAGCACGACTGGCGCCCAGATTCGAACAAAACTGACACTTGGCATCACTACCCGCCGTGACAAACACTTCTGCCCCCATGGTGCGCGCCATTAAAATAGCCAGGCTACCAATACCGCTACTGCCACCATGAATCAGTA
>LUKI01000094.1 GCA_001593685.1 Gammaproteobacteria bacterium F7 | reverse complement strand
GGCATAGTCACCATCATTAACAGGACAAGGAGTTGTCTATGAACACCAGCGCAATGCCATCGGGGGAGCCATTTTGAAGTCCCGCTACCGAAAAAGCGAGAGTACCGTAACCCTGATGCTGATCAC
The DNA here is from genome assembly GCA_001593685.1 of Gammaproteobacteria bacterium F7. Classification (GTDB taxonomy): domain Bacteria; phylum Pseudomonadota; class Gammaproteobacteria; order Pseudomonadales; family IMCC2047; genus IMCC2047. Next base: position 5,489 of record LUKI01000094.1, on the reverse strand, counting down.
TCAGCACACCACTCAAAGTCAATGATTTATAAGCTTGTCCATTACTGCCGTTGTAAAACCACAGCTGCCAACCCTGTAAATCAATACCGGCAGCACCGACTAGTTCGACACCTTCACCGACATCACTCCCCACATTGTCATAATGAAATTCGTTAATGAACACAGGCATAGCCTGGGCACTGGGAGGTATTAGGGTAAAAACCAAAAGACCAACAATAATAATAGAAATAAGCGGGCGAAAACCCCGCTTTAAAAAGGTGTTCATAGACAACTCCTTGTCCTGTTAATGATGGTGACTATGCCAGTCCTTGACACAGGAAGATTAATATAACGCGAAACCTTAGCCAGTCGCAATCTGCCCCAAACTGGTATAGAGTTAGCCGTCCATAATTTCATCCATTTTACCGTTAATTAAGCTGCCTTTATGACCAATAATGCTGTTCTTGAATTCACTAAAGACCTGATTGCTCAACCGTCGGTGACACCCGCTGACTGTGACTGTCAGGAAATGATGATTAGTCGCCTTGAAGCCGTAGGCTTTAACATCGAGCGCCTTAACTTTGGTGAGGTCACGAACCTTTGGGCGGTGCATGGTGAATCCGGCCCAATTCTGGCCTTTGCCGGGCATACTGACGTGGTACCCACCGGCCCAATTGAAAACTGGGCATCGCACCCCTTTAAGCCAGAAGTTCGAGACGGTTACTTGTATGGACGAGGCGCCGCGGATATGAAAGGTAGCATTGCTGCCATGACGATCGCTGCCGAGCGCTTTATATCGGCAAATCCAGATCATTCAGGGCGACTAGCCTTTTTAATCACCAGCGATGAAGAAGGCCCAGCTGTTAATGGCACGGTAAAGGTCATTGAGCACCTTCAACAACAGGGCGAGCAACTCCGCTGGTGCGTGGTTGGAGAGCCCTCCAGCACCAACAAACTGGGCGATGTGATTAAAAACGGTCGCCGCGGCTCCCTCAATGGCGAATTAACAATCCAAGGCAAACAGGGACACATCGCCTACCCCCACCTTGCCGATAACCCGATTCACCATGCCTGCCCTGCGCTCGCTGACTTAATTGCTGAACAGTGGGATCAAGGCAATGATTTTTTTCCTGCAACCAGCTTTCAAATCTCTAATATCAACAGCGGCACCGGTGCCACTAACGTTATTCCAGGCACCACAGAAGTAGTCTTTAACTTTCGTTACTCAACAGAAGTCACACAGGAAGAGTTACAGCAGCGCACAGAGGCCATTCTTAACCGCCACCAACTGGACTATAAGCTGGACTGGAAGCTCAGTGGCCTGCCGTTTTTAACGGAGCCTGGTGAACTGGTTGGTGCCGCCCAATCGGCATTGATTGAGGTAATGGGCAGTGAAGCGGAGCTATCCACCAGCGGCGGCACTTCAGATGGACGCTTTATCGCACCAACAGGTGCACAGGTCATCGAACTTGGTCCCTGTAACGCAACCATTCACCAACTCAATGAAAGGGTTTTGGTCGAAGAGTTGGAGCAAACAGCGCAAATTTACCAATCGATCATGAGCAACCTACTCGCTTAAGCTGCGAACAACTCAGTGATGCCTGTGCCTACGCCCGACGAGCAACAATCAAAGAAAAACCTTAAAAGCTGGTTACTCAAGCGCGCAGAAAACCACCGCGCAAACTTACTGTTGCTTATTATTGGCGCAGGCGTCTTTTTTTCTGGTGTTGGTATTATTTTCTGGGCGGACACCTACATGCCCGTATCCATGCAACAGGAATTAGCCGGGCTCGCCGGAATGGTGCTAGTGGTCGGCGGTGGAATCACCGCCTTGATTGGTTATCTGGGATTGAGTTTGCTCAGGCTATTCAAGTTTTTTAATGACGAGTAATTAAGTCATCTATTCAGCGACAGACACGTCTTCAGCCTGCAACCCCTTCTCACCCTCTACTACCTTAAACAAAACGCGCTGCCCTTCCCGTAATGTACGGCGACCATTACCACGCACCGAGCGATAATGAACAAAGACATCCTCGCCTGAATCTCGAGTAATAAAGCCAAAGCCCTTGGTCACATTAAACCACTTAACAGTACCTTGCTCTCGATCATCCTCATCAATCACATCGTGGCTATTTTCTTTTTCTTCACCAGCAGCTGCTTTCATGGGCTTACTGGTCAACCCCATAATAATACAGCCAACAAACGCCATAAAATAAACGCCCACATAAATCGACGTATCAGAATTAATATCTTCCATGCCTGCCAGCCAACCCAGCAAAAAAGGCGACGGAATAGCGACCAAAAAAGCGACCAGAATGCTGCGTACAATAATATTCAACGTTATAACCCTTTAATTAACCCACAACTTGTCAAGTTGATCTATAATGCCCAGATTGATGCAACAATCTGCGAAGTAGTGCTTATACCGAAAAAGCATACCGCAGTCACTACCTTAAAACGCATAACTACGCGATATTAAGCTATTTCTCCACTTGGTTACACGAAAAATAACAAGAGAGACAACCCCAGTGCAATACCCGGAAGACGCCACCAGAGCTGCCAATTACCTTCGTCAAGCCATCCCTCTCATGGTGAAACATGGTGTGGAACCCAACCCTCGAAACTTTTCACTTTGGTATGCCTACGTTGCCAAAAGCAATTTAAAGCTCAACGAAGAACTTGATCAGGTTATCGCTAAATACGGCACCTGTCCCGCAGACAACAGCGCGGATCTTTTTCGTCGCTATATTATTGATGACGAAGTCGATTTCAGCCAACGCGTTCAAGCCCAGCTTGGTGAAGTCGTTAATTCGCTGTCACAACAATCAAGCGACATGTCCGAAGGCAGTGGTCAATACCAGTCATTTCTGGAACAGGGTATCGAAAACCTGAAACAGCATCACAATGAAAATGACTTAAAAACCATACTGTCATCATTGCTCGATCAAACCCGCCAGGCAACAGAGATGACTCAGCAGTTCCAATGTCAAATCAACGCCGCCCATGTCGAAATATCAAGCCTGCGCAAAGAACTCCAGTCTATTCAAAAAGAAGTAACACTGGACGCACTGACCAAAATAAACAACCGCCGAGCTTTTGATACGCGTCTGCAACATGAAATTGACCAGCAAGCCGTCAATCCAAGCAGACCACTGGCCTTAATCGTCACAGACATCGACCACTTCAAACGTTGCAATGATAAATACGGCCATGTGATGGGAGATAAAATCCTGCAATCCTTCGCCAAGGTACTTGAACATTGCTGCGACGGTGTTGGCTTTTGTGCACGCTATGGTGGTGAGGAGTTTGTTGTCATTTTGCCAGACCATAACCTGGCTCAGGCAGCAGGCATCGCTGAAAAAATACGGCTCACCACAGAGCGCATGAAAATAAAACAGCGTGATCAGGAGGAAACCGTCGACCAATTAACCACCTCGCTAGGCGTCGCTCTTTATCAACCCGGAGAGTCGACAATCGGCTTTATTGAGCGCGCCGATCATTACCTTTATCAGGCGAAGGAAGGTGGTCGCAACCAAGTGGTTGCCGAGAACCAGGAAATCAAAAATTAACCTGATAACCAGCCTTTAACAGGCAGCCCCCTTTTAATAATTCACAAGGGGGCTTATAAATTGCTCTAGGGCAGTTTAAGTTCGCTTTCTAATTGCTTCTTCATGTCATCAACTTTCTCGTCACCCTCATCGGCTTCGGTAGGCATACTGGCATCAGAACCAGACATTTCCTGCTGAATTTTATTAACCGCATCATCAACAGCAGCTTGGCTCGCTTTAACCGCTTCGGCGGCAGCCTCTTCGGCTTTCACCTTAGCATCGGAGGCCATTTCTTTAGCTTCTTCAGCTAGCTCTTCCGCTTTTTCGACAACCTCATCAACCGACTCCTGCAGCTCGTCTTTTACCGATTCTTGAACCGTTGGCTCGGCCGGTGTCGTTGATGCTTTTTCCTCATCAGGGCCACAGGCAGCCAATAACAGCGAAAGACAACCAATACCAGTAGCCGATAATATTAATCTTGTGTTCATAAAACTCTCCTTTGTAAATTAAACAGTGGCTATTTCAATCAGCAACACTTGCAGCTTACTCCAAGGCTCGCGTGTGATAAATATCAAATCGCCCCGACTTACCTTCAACCACATGATGCGGTTTGAGTTCTGAGATACAGGGGGCAAGCTTAGGCCTTTTCACAACGACGCGCCGGGTTGCCACCGTCAATGCCGTTTTGAAGAGCTCAAGGGTATCCATATCAGCCCCTAATAGCTGTTGTAATAGGCGCATCTCTTTTTTAACGCTGGCGCTTTTACTTCGTTCAGGAAACATCGGGTCAAGATAGACAACCTCAGGGTATTCCTCTGAACTTAATGCGGTCATAAATTGGCAAGCATCTGCCTGATAGAGCTGCATTCTTGCCGTTACAGGACTTACCTCTGGATCAAGCTGGGCACGCCTTAATGCATCCTCAAGCATTAGGGCGACCACTGGACTACGCTCCAACATAGTCACTGAACAACCTCTTGATGCCAAAATGAAGGCATCGCGCCCCAATCCCGCTGTTGCATCTAGCACCGTTGGCGTATGCCCGGCCTTGGCGCCGACTGCGTTCGCCACCAACTCTTTAGCGTGCGGGCTGTGCTTACCCCGAAAACCCAGTGCACCACCAACAAAATCAATAACAATGGGATTAGGTGCCTTACGGCCTGACTGACGTAATCCGATGCCGTTTTCATCGACCCAAATCAGTAATGGAAAAGGGTCCGTTAACATTGCCTGAGCATTATCAATTAAAGGAAAGCCCATGTCTTTGGCGATGTCGCTAGCTTTAGTTAAGCAACTTTCAGCGGTAGGAAATACCGCTAAAGCAGGGTTTGAATTTTGGGATTTTGTCATTGGAGAACGGTTGTCAGCAACATAGCGACAGCACGTTATACGATAATATCAAGCTGGGCAATGCCAGTATCAGTAATGAGTGTATTATTGACAACGGAGAGGTAACTAGCGAGCGCCTGTTGATTACTGAGGGGAAGCTCATCCTGTTTGCTCAAACGGCTTAAATCCACTCGCTCAGATAAAAACCGTTGCTGTGCCTCATATTGCGACTCAAGCTGCGCCGGTTCTAAAACGGCACTGACAGGCACCGACAGATTATTCTCGTCAACTAACTCTGCAAACACTTCCTGAACGCCTTGAGTGCGCTCGTCCGCACTCTCGGCATTGCGACCCGCCTCACCATTAAAGCGCGACTGAGCATTGACCGGAAGCAGTGTTGAAGAAAGAATATTCATGGTATTTGGAGCTATAAATACTGTAAAAGTTTACCGCCAAACGGTTTGATTAAACAAAAAACACTAACAGGATAATACCTAAAAATAGTCGGTAAATCACAAAAGGCATTAACCCGATCTTTTCCAGCATGCGTAAAAACCACCCGATACAAAGGTAGGCACTGACAAAGGCAAGCACAGTGCCCAACAACAAGTGCCCCCAGGAAACCGGTTCAGG
>LUKI01000093.1 GCA_001593685.1 Gammaproteobacteria bacterium F7 | reverse complement strand
ACCCTGCCGCAGGCGCGGTTAGCCGGAACAGCGTCATCCATCATCTTCGGGCTTGGCAGTTTTAGGTTATCCATGAGACGAATAAAGGCCTGTTCGTTCTCAACCTGTAACCGCGGATTATGCGCTTTTTCCTCAGCGATGGTGGTCACCGTCCAGCCTTTGTAATCATGCGCCGGGTAAACCAGTGTTTGATCGGGGAAGTTTAACAGCACCTCGAAAAGACTATGGTATTGCACACTGGCATCGCCGTTTTGAAAGTCTGTCCGACCACTACCGCGAATCAACAAGGTATCGCCAGTAAATAATATCGGCTGCTCGTTATCGAGCAAATAAAAGCTATAGGAATCGTCCGTGTGGCCCGGTGTATAAAGCGCTTTTACCTGTAAGTCTCCGACGTGAATAATCTCACCATCATCAAAATTCGCGCTAACACAGGTCGCTACCGCCTGTTTACCTAGCATCGCTTTGCAGCCCGTTTTTTCGCGTAATGCCCCCAGCGCCGTAATATGATCAGCATGGGTATGCGTATCAACAGCAACCGTCAACTTCAGTGACAGCTGTTCGAGCAATGTCAGATAACCATCCAGCTGATCAATAACCGGGTCAATCAGCAGTGCTTCTGATGACTTTTCATCACCCAGTAAGTAGGTATAAGTGCAGGATTCAGCATCAAATAACTGTCTAAAAATCACTTTGAACTCCTCTCAAATCTAGCCAAATAAAATTTGGTTAATCAGCATTAACAGGGACACAACAACTAAACCCATTGCGAAGATTCGTTGTAACTGAGGTCCCGCAATTTTATGGGCAATACGACTACCCAAAAACATGCCTGCGACACCGCCCGCTGATATGAGCGCAAGCATGGACCAGTCCAGTTGATCCGAGGTCAACGCATAATTGATAAACCCGGTGCCACTTACCCAGGTAATAATAAATAACGAGGTTCCCACGGCCTGTTGCATCGACACCTGAGTTAAAAACAGCACAAGAGGAACGATTAAGAATCCACCACCCACACCAAACAGCCCCGTCAGCAGACCAACCAATAGTCCACTGATGACCAAGCTACCGACACAGGGAAGCCGCCATTTGAACTGTCCCGTCGGGCTGACGCGACAAACCGGCCTTGTTAGTAACTGTGGATCAATTTGCCCTGAACGGACAACCTGAGAAGATTCAGGCTGCCGAATCGCCTGTCGCCACATCCGAAGCGCTATCACGATCGCCAATAAGCTAAAGCCAACGACCAACAGAGCCTCTGGAAGTTGGTTGCCTAGGGCTTTACCAGCCGATACAAGCAACACACCAGACACCGTCAAAATAGCAGCCGGCAACCATAAAACCGTCTTATAGCGCCAGTTTTTAAGCGTGCCATAAAGTGCGCTTACCGCAACCGCGCCCAAAGCGAAACCAATCGCTTCATTAACTGGTAGCCCCAATAACAACACCAGCATCGGCACAGCAAACACCGAACCACCGGCACCGGTTAAGCCCAGCACCAGCCCAATCAATATGCCAATCAGCAGGCTCACGATAAAACCTAGCTCGCACTATTCCAGGGCATTCGGGCAAGCAGCATTCCCATCATGCAGGTATCGCTGACGCCAGCAAAAATAAGGCCGGCACCGACAAATGCCGACAGGCCGTAAAACCCGGGAGCGACGAAAAAACCTAATAAGACGCCCAGTAGCACTAAGGACCCGGCAGCAATACGCACCTGTCGTTCCAGCGAAATCACCTTGCTCTTGCCTTGCTTCAACACACAACCTGCCTGTTTAAGTGCTTGAATACCTCCCTCAATCACCCAGACTGGATGGGATAACTCATGCGCCAGCTTTTCCGCTGCCGCAATAGCGCGTTTACCGCTACCGCATAACAGATAAACAGGTTCATTTTGTTGTGCGTTTTGTTGTAGGTAAGCATTAACCTGCTCCGCTTTAAGCTTATGCAGAGGCATATTCATGCATCCCTCAAACGACTCATTAGTCACTTCAGCGCGGGTACGCACGTCGATAACCAGCGGCGTCTTCCCTGTCTGGCTCTGGCCGAGAAAATCAGCCGCAGAAATTGTCTTTATAGCTTGGCTCATACACACCTCTTGTTTACAAATTTGGGCAATAAATAGATTGCAGAACTTCAATGACTTTAATCGCCTCTTCACCTTGCAGACTGTAATAAATACTTTGCGACTCGCGGCGCGTTTTCACCAGGCCAGCTTCTCGCAACGAAGCCAAATGCTGAGACAACGCGGACTGGCTTAGCGGCATCATGTCATTCAGTTCACCCACAGAGCGTTCACCTTGAATCAGGCTACACAGGATTAACAGGCGGTGTTCATTACCCATTTTTTTCAACAAATTAGCAGCGCCTTTGGCATGCTCGAGCATGTCACCCATGTTGCTCATCTGATCGTTAGCCTTTTTCATCGAAGCGCCTCTTTTCTATAGTCCAGGACATATTAATTTAGATAATACTAATAAATCAATATTTAATTTAGAATTATCTAATATAAATATTTTAAATACACTGCTTGAACCTTTATTCATGGCTCTTTATCAATCAAGTTTCGTCCTTTGCAAAATGCCCTCAAAATTAATAAAGCAGACTTTGTTTGACATCTCGCTGTAAACCTATAGACTGCAGGCAGCTAGAAAGAAAGCCTCTTGTTTAAAACCTCCATTTCGTTGTCTTACTCGTAATTCTTCGTCCTGCAGCTTCTAAGTACCAGTCTCAATTTTTCGCTATTCAAGCCTATTGCAGGCAACTTAAAAAATATCAGGATTATAATTATGTCTAATACAACTACCGGCACCGTAAAATGGTTTAACGAATCTAAAGGCTTTGGTTTCATCGAGCAGGAATCAGGCCCAGACGTTTTTGCACATTTCAGCGCCATCGTAAGCGAAGGTTTTAAAACCCTGGCTGAAGGCCAACGCGTTCAGTTCGCCGTAACTCAAGGCCAAAAAGGCCCACAGGCTGAGAACATCATCGCCGTTTAATTTGACGTCTGGTTTAATCGCCAGACTCAAGTTATCAGGCAACAAAAAGGGTAAGCCGTCATGGCTTACCCTTTTTTTATGCGTCCTTATTAACCGTCATCAGAACGCTTTACTCACCCGCAACCAAACACTTCGGCCAGGTTCAGCCACCTGAAAAGAGGCAGGGTTTACCGTATCATCACGGCTTTCATGAAGCGTATAGGCTTTATCAAACACATTATCAACACCGGCCAGCAGGTTAATGCCATTAGCAAAGGCATATTCAACATGTGCATCCAGCACACCGTAACCCGGTGTTTCGCGCACATCCTGCCCACCACAGTTTGCTGAGCCACTCAGACAAACATCGTTTTGATTATCAACCAGGCGTAACGAAGCGCCTGCTTTTAAGTTGTCATGGCGGTAATTTACCGATGTGGTTAACTCAAGCGGTGAAATACGAGAAAGTTTAGTACCATCATCTAAATTGTTACCCACCGTCCACACCAGGGCACTGCCAAGTGTCCAGTTATCCGACAGTTTGTGTTTAACTTGCAGCTCAGCGCCAAACAGCTCAGCTGAAACATTGCGATAAACATCCCTCTCCTTCATACCGGCTGCTACCGTTTGACGCAAAATATAATCATCAACGCGGTTATACCAGCCCGTCACACTCCAGTTGGTATTGCCTTTGACACTATGTAGCGCCACCTCAAGTTGATGATGCTTTTCTGGATCCAGCTCAGGGTTACCAATCCAGTCGCTCATCGGCGTCATTCGGGCAATATAACGTTCGGTCGCATCGGCCGTACGCACACTTCGTGACAAAACGGTATCCAAGGTGTACTGCTCATTAAGACGATGAGTCCAGCTGACAAAACCACCGACGTTATCTTCGGTTTTTTCCTCACCGGCACCTGCTGGCGCACCAGTCATTGCCCAAATTTGCTGAGGAGAAAAACCCGCATTCACTTCGTCACGACGTTTAGCCTCAGCGCTGATATGGTCATAACGTATGCCCGCCTTAACAACATCATCCATATTGATGACTTTTTCACCTTCAATAAACACACCCCGCTGATCAATCTGGGCATCGGGCCACAACAGACGTAACACCGAGCCCGTCTGGTCCTGAAGCTCGGCATCACGATCACTGTTTTGCATATCAATGCCAAAGGTCCAGTCAATATCTAGGTGACGCGCATCAAAAGCTAATCGCAAACCATCGGTATCCGATGTTGACGGCGCCTGGCGCAGCATCATGCCCGCTGGCCGCAACGAATAGTTATCCATATTATGCTTAACTTCTGAGCGGAACAGCTCAAACTTCATCTGCTGCACCAGTGAAGATTGAAACTGGTGAGTAAACTTCAGGCGACTGGTGGCCGCATCCGCAAAGGGGCTATCCATACCAGCTCCAGCAAACAGTACATCTTCCTCTTCCGCTTTTTCAAAACTGGCTTCAAGACGTGAATAATCGCCCAACTGCCAACCTGCCAATAACGCATTACTCAGGCTTTCATAGGAAGAGCGCACTTCATTACCGTCCCCATCGTCATAATTATTACCCGATGCTTTATGGGTAATAAAACGCACATAACCCGCATCAGAACCCGCCGCTAAATCGGCGCCCAGCTCATAACGCTCACCGTTATCGCGGTAACTTGAGGACAAGTCACCCTTATAGCCCTTGTCGTCAAAAATTGGCCAGCTGCGTTCAAATAATACCGTTCCACCAGAACCGCCAGCACCATATCGAACGGTGCGATTACCTTTGATAACAGTGACCAGATCATAACTATCAACCGACGTGTAAGCCGTTGGCGGATCCATTCTATTCGGACAAGCATTATGAATCGTTGCGCCATCCAGCAAAATATTCAGCTGCGTCTGACTTTGCCCACGAATCACCGGGTCAATAGCACGTCCCCCCATACGGATGCCAGACACGCCCGGCAGGCTGGTTAATAGATCGCCGCCATCGGTCGATGGTGACGCCTGCACATGCGTCATTTTTTCCTGCATTTCATTTTTTGCCTGCGGCAGGCCCGACGTAATCTCAATTACAAGATTGTTATCGTCGGCTGAAACGGTTCCCGCAACAGTCATCGCCGTTAGTGCGCTTAAAAGTTTTTTATTCATCGATAGACACCCTAAAAATTGATAGCCCCACGCTACCTTTTTGACGGGCGTAATTATAAGGAGTGATCGCCGGGGTGAGGATGCGACATGATGTCGCACCCTCTTGTAGGTAGGACGTCATGCCCGCCTAAAAATACAAATCACTTTTGCCCCTTAAGGTTTCCTTAAGGATCGTTAGGTAAATTCAGAGCAGCCTAACCTTCCAGATTTTCACCAACAAAAACCCTCATCTTTTCAGGTAAAACCGTGAACAACCAAACAACTCAGTCCCTATGCAGTGAAACCACAAAACTATGGCAATGCCTTAAACCTCTTGCCATATTTTCGGTGGCGGTTGTAACGATACTAACGCTATCCCGGGGTCTGCTTGTCATCTGGCAATGGCAGCGTGTCACAGAGGCTGACATGCTCACTCATATCATCATTCAGGGCCTGCGGTTTGATTTAGTGATGCTGGGCCTTGCTCTGCTGATTCCGGTCTTATTATTACCGCTGTTCGTCTCGAACCGCTGGCTGATTAAAGGCTGGGGAGTATTCCTGAAAATATATCTGCCTACTATGCTGGTCGTTATTACTTTTATGGAATGCAGTACACCCTCGTTTATTAATCAATTTGACTCAAGACCCAAT
>LUKI01000092.1 GCA_001593685.1 Gammaproteobacteria bacterium F7 | reverse complement strand
GTATTGCACCGCCTCTTCATAGGCCGCTTTTAAATCCTCTACACGATCCACCTTGCTCATACCAATACTGGAACCTTCGCTGCCTGGTTTCACCATCAGCGGCAGACCTAAGTCGTCGACAACCTGCTGCCAATCACTCTCAGCGCTCAACACTTGAAAACGCGCTGTAGGCAGCGCCATGCCTTGCCATAGAAACTTGCATTGCGATTTATTCATCGCGAGTGCCGAGGCCGCCATTGCTGACCCCGTGACAGGCAGGTTCATCGCCGCCAAAAGGCAGGGGATGCTACCATTTTCGCCTTCCCCACCGTGCACCATATTAAAAACAGTATCGACGGGCTGAGCACTCAGCTGCTCTACCAGAGAATCCGTACCCTCAGGCCCAAAAGCATCAATAGCAAAAGCGTCAACACCGGCCGCCAGTAACGCAGACAACACTGCTTTACCGCTGACCAGTGAAATATCACGCTCTGCCGCACGGCCACCCATCAATACCGCCACGCGTCCGTAGTCAGCGGGGTTCACTGTTGGAAATGGTGTTGTCATCAGCTTTCCTTGACCTTGAATTTCAGTTTCATATCCGCCAGTTGCGCGGATAGCGCACCAATATTCCCCGCTCCCTGAGTAAGCAGGATATCGCCATCTTTTAGCTCTCTGGCCAAGACATCAATTACGTCTTCACCATGGTCAATAAAGACCGGATCTACCTGGCCACGCTGGCGAATACTGCGGCACAGGCTACGACCATCAGCACCCGGAATCGGTTCTTCATCAGCCGGATATACTTCCATCAACAGCAGACTATCAACCTCGGACAACACACTGATAAAGTCCTCAAACAGGTCGCGGGTTCGACTATAACGGTGAGGCTGATAAAGCATGACCAAACGACGATCAGGCCAGGAGGAACGTACCGTATCAAGCGTTGCTTTCACTTCGCGCGGGTGATGTCCATAGTCATCCACCATTAATACGCTGCCATTGACCGTTTCGAACTCACCACAAATCTGGAAGCGCCGTCCCACCCCTTCAAATTTTTGCAGCGCCGCACAAATCGCATCGTCACTGACACCTTCATCGGTCGCCACCGCAATGGCAGCCATCGCATTAAGTACATTGTGATGCCCAGGAATATTCAACGTTACCTGGAGATCCTGGTGATCATTTGGGCGTTTGGCAGTAAAGGTCATGCGCAGGCCTGTTTGCTTAATATCAACCGCGCGATAATCGGCTTCCTCTGCTACGCCATAGGTAATCACTGGGCGACTCACATCGGGCAAAACCGCCTTAACATTGTCATCATCAATGCAGGCAACAACCAGCCCGTAAAAAGGCAGGTTATGCAAAAAGCTGATGAAGGTATCCGTCAACTTGGAAAAGTCGCCACCGTAGGTGCTCATGTGATCTGCATCGAAAATACGGCTGGCGCCCAGTTTTGCATTTGTGCCAGCGCTGTTTAGCAAACCACCAATCACAAAGGTGGGATCCAGCTCACCCTCAGCCAGCAGCGACGCCAGCAAACTTGTTGTCGTGGTTTTACCATGAGTTCCTGCCACAGCAATACTGTGTCGATAGCGCATCAGTTCACCCAGCATTTCAGCGCGCGGTACCAGTGGTATGCGATTCGCTCGGGCAAAAATAATTTCCGGATTTTCTTCATTAATGGCCGAGGAAGTCACCACCACATCGGCTGCCTTAACGTTTTCTTCGCGATGACCGATAAAGACCTGCATGCCCATGGCAACCAAGCGATCTGTGACCCGGCTTTGGCGCATATCAGAGCCACTAATGCTATAGCCCTGGTTCAACAGCACTTCAGCAATACCGCTCATACCCGCACCACCAATACCAATAAAATGGATTTGGCGAATACGGCGCATCTCCGGAATAACAACACCAGCCGTATGTTTAATATCAGCCATGACAAAGCTCCAAGCAACGTGATGCCACCCGTTGCGCGGCATCATTCTGCGCCACCGCCCGAGCATTCTGTGCACGCTGCAAAAGTCGCGCACGATCACTAAATTCAGTCGTTAACAGTTCAGCCAGGCGCTGCGCTGTCAATTGCGATTGCGGCACAATGACAGCCGCATCATTTTTTTCTAAAAAGCGTGCATTAGCCGTTTGGTGGTCATCAACGGCGTGCGGATACGGTACAAAAATCGCCGCGACACCCGCACAAGCCACCTCCGATACCGTTAGCGCACCGGCACGACACAGCACCACGTCAGCCCACTGGTAAGCCGCGGCCATATCGTCAATAAAGGCCACCACACGCTCATTCTGCTGGTGCGTTTGATAAGCCTGCTCAGCGGCCGCCAGATTACGCTTGCCCGCCTGATGCCAGACCTCTGGTCTTTTACCTTCAGGCAGTAATGCCAGCGCAGCCGGAACCGTTTCATTCAACGCCTGCGCGCCCAGGCTACCGCCCAGTACCAACAGGCGTAACTTACCGCTTCGATCTTGCATCCGCTGCTCGGGTAAAGGTGAGTCAATAATGTCACCTCGCAAAGGATTCCCCACCTGCTCACCCTTTTCACCCAACGCATTCGGAAATGCCGTCAGCACCCGGCTGGCAAATTTCGCCAAATATTTATTGGTCATGCCCGCCACCGCATTCTGTTCGTGAATCACCAGCGGTCTACGCAGTAACCAAGCGGCCAAACCACCAGGTCCGGAAGCAAAGCCCCCCATGCCCAGCACACACACGGGATTAATTTTTCGAATAGCGACAAAGGCCTGCCATAAGGCAACCACCAACTTGAAAGGTGCCAATAGCAAACTAAGCCTGCCCTTACCACGCAAACCGGCAACACGAATACAGGTCAACTTAATACCGGCTTTCGGCACTAAATCAGATTCAATACCACGCGCGGTACCAAGCCACTCAATTTTCATGCCCTGCTGCTGTAAAACTTCTGCCGTTGCCAGTGCCGGAAATACGTGACCGCCTGTACCACCAGCCATGATCAATACTGTTCCGTTTTGCTGGGAAGCATTCATACCGATACCTCCCTGTTAGCGAGGTTTTCCCCCGTCACTGGTTTATTATTTTCAGCGAGCAGGCATTGATTCTCGTAATCCACTCGAAGCACCATAGCCAATGAGATACAGCACACAATTAAACTACTGCCGCCATAGCTCAACAGCGGTAGCGTTAGCCCTTTTGTCGGCAATAAACCGGTGTTCACCCCGATATTAATCAACGCCTGTGCGCTGAATAAAAAGGCAATACCATAGGTCACGTAGGCCGAGAAAAACTGTTCCAGACGCTCTGACTGTCGACCAATCTGCATAATGCGCCATGCCAACAGAAAGAACAGTGAAATCACAACCACTGACCCCAGCAAACCGGTTTCTTCAGCTAAAATGGCATACACAAAGTCGGTGTGAGCTTCTGGCAAATAAAACAGCTTCTGAACGCTATTACCGATACCAACACCAAACCACTCGCCGCGGCCAAATGCGATGAGCGCCTGCGTTAGCTGGTAGCCACTATCGAACACATTCTCCTCCGCCCAGGGATCCATAAAGGTCACCAGGCGCTGCATTCGATACGGCTGTGAAACCGCCAACGCTGCAATAGACGTGAGGCTCACGCAAATCAATAACAGGAATTGCGTGACCCTCACTCCCCCTAAAAACATCATGCCCAACGCCGCACTCATCAGCACAACAGCAGCGCCAAAATCGGGCTCCATCAACAACAGTACAACCATCAGCACCAGCACCAGCATCGGCTTTGCAAACCCCCACCAGTGAGTGCGCACTTCTCGTAAACGGCGCGCCAAATAGCCCGCCAGATACACCACCATAAATAGTTTTGCCAGTTCTGAGGTTTGAATATTGATTGGCCCAAGGCGGATCCAACGCATGCTGCCATTCACCTCACGTCCAATGCCCGGCACAATCACCATGATCAACAGCACAAAGGCTGCCGCCAATAGCACGCCTCCTAAACGGCGCCAAACCTGCATCGGCATAAAAAAACTAACGGCCGCAAAACCCAGCGCCATCGTCAAAAAAATCAAATGGCGTATAACATGATAGAAGGGGTTACCGTGCTTGGCATTCGCCACCTCCATCGACGCAGAGGTCACCACAACCACCCCCACAATTAACAACGCCATCGCCAGCAGCATTAAACGCTTATCCAAACGCTGAGCTACCCCCTCTGGAAGTGAAGGCAGCCGAAACTCAGCAACCCTCAGCTTGGCTCTATTGATGACGTCCAGTGGCATCGCCATTACAGAGCCTCCACCGCTTGTATAAAGGCATCTCCACGCGCTTCAAAATTGGCAAACATATCCAGGCTTGCACAGGCTGGTGACAGCAATACCACATCGCCACGATGCTCCTGCTGAGCAGCAATATAAGCTGCCACTTCAACAGCCTCAGCCATACTCTTAACACGTGTAACGGGTACTTCCTCGGCCAATAAGTCCTGTAGCCGTTGCGCATCTTTACCCAATAACACCAAATGCGAGCAGTACAGCCACACAGGCTGCTGCAGATCATCAAAGTCGGCGCCTTTACCATCACCGCCAGCAATCAACACGATGCCATTACTGGCTGGTCCGAGACCATTGAGCGCCGCAACGGTTGCGCCGACATTAGTCCCCTTGGAGTCATTGTAATAATCAACGCCATTTTTATTGGCCACCCACTGACAGCGGTGCGCCAGCCCAGCGAACTCGCGTAATGTCTGCAGCATGTCCGTCACCGGCAAATCAACCGCCGTGCCGAGCGCTAACGCTGCCAGCGCATTGCTGGCATTGTGTAGCCCTTTAATTTTCACCTCGTCAACAGGCATCAGCGGGGTGCTACCCTGCATAAGCCAGCTCTCGCCTTTATGCTCAGCGAGACCAAAAGCGTTCTCATCCGAGGCTTTATCTTCGATACTGTAATGCCACACCTTGGCATCACCGGCTGGCTCAGGCAGCAAGTCCTCATCCGCATTAACTACAATCTGCGCACAACCACTAAAAATCCGGCGCTTGGCATCCATGTAGTCGTCAAAACTCTCGTAGCGATCCATATGATCAGGGCTGATATTGAGAATGGTTGCCACTTCAGCATTAAGCTTTTCTGTCAACTCCAGCTGGAAACTGGATAACTCCAGCACATAAAGTTCCTTTTTCCCGCTAGCCAGCAAATCCAGCACAGGAACGCCTAAATTTCCGCCAACACCAACCGCTACACCAGCTTGCTCAGCCATCAACCCCACCAGGGTTGTCACCGTACTTTTAGCATTCGAGCCAGTAATGGCGACAATTGGCGCATCTACGGCTTCACAAAACAGATCAATATCACTACCAATATGGGTGCCGCTGCTAATCGCTTGTTGTATCACCGGATTATCTAATGCTAACCCGGGACTCATAATCAGGCGCTCTGCCGAGCTTAATAGCGCCACATCGAAGCCACCCAACTGTGTTTTAACGTCAGGATACTGTTGCTGTAACTGAGCCAGGTAAGGTGGTTCACAGCGGGAATCCACCACCATAAAGTCACTGCCCTGCGCGGCTAAATAGCGCACACAGGAAAAGCCGGTTTTACCCAGCCCCACCACAATGTTCGCTATTTTTTTGGACATGACAAAAGCCTTCCTTAACGTAATTTCAAGGTGGACAAACCGATTAGCACCAGAATCACGGTGATAATCCAAAAACGCACTATCACCCGCGGTTCAGGCCACCCCTTTAATTCAAAGTGGTGGTGAATCGGTGCCATGCGGAAAATACGCTTGCCGGTTAGCTTGAAAGAAGCCACTTGCAAAATCACCGACACCGTTTCCATCACAAACACACCGCCCATGATAAACAGTACAAACTCCTGACGGACAATCACCGCCACCACACCCAGTGCAGCCCCCAGTGCCAGCGCG
>LUKI01000091.1 GCA_001593685.1 Gammaproteobacteria bacterium F7 | reverse complement strand
CTGCTGAATAGTATTAAAGGTCGACCCGATGCGCATTTGTCTAGAGTAAATGAATTGAAAGAGTTCATAGAGGTTAAGCTTGGTGAACAGAGCAAGCGGCGCCAAGAAGTTGCTATGGAGCTGTCAGAGGAGACTGTAAATATTTTGAGGCAGGATCTTGATCGGCAAGATCAATTTTCTGAAGCAAAGTTTGTAAAATTTGATTTTGGATCAAACTCTATATCCGTTGATGGGGAAAGTACCTTTTCTGAGAGTTCAACGGTCTATTTAAAGAATGCTTTTTTGCTGGCGATGCTGTCAGTGTCAGCATCGGATAGATTAATTCGTTTCCCTCGTTTTTTGTTGTTGGATGGTATTGAAAATGGGGGAATGGAGCAGGAGAGAAGTTATAACCTGCAACGTGTGATTCTTAATCTTTCTGACGCCCTTGAAGTTGACCATCAGATAATCATAACTACTGCAGAAATTGCTCCTGAGCTTGAGGGGACTGCTGCAACCGTTGGGCAGCCGTATACCAGAGAGAAAAAATCACTGGATTTTGTTTCAGGGTAACTATTTTTTCAGTACAGGGTTTGCCCTAATCTTTTGTTGGGCGCAGTATGGGCACCATTTGGGCACAGACACAAAAAAGGCCGACTTCCTGGTTAGAGGATATCGGCCTTTTTAATAGTAATTGGCTTTAAAATCAATTACTTGAATTGGTGCCCAGGAGAGGACTTGAACCTCCACGCCCTTGCGAGCACTAGCACCTGAAGCTAGCGTGTCTACCAATTTCACCACCTGGGCTTAGCATTACAGTCTAAAAAAGCTACGCTGTAAGCAAATTAGGTGCGCGATTTTACTGATTTAAGGAGCCTTGTCAACGAATATTGCTATTGTTGTTTAATCTTTGTCGTTACAATGCAGCAATGAAATTATTCCGGACGGTATATGTCACGTAAACGAAGTAGCAAGCACGATCCCTTCGCGGCCCGCGAAGCGGCAAACTATGAAAACCCTATCCCCAGTCGCGAGTTCATAATCGCTCACCTTGAGCAACGCGATGGCCCAGCCAGCCTGAAAGTTCTAGCACGAGAATTACAGCTCAATGATGACGCCAATTATGAGGCGCTGCGACGACGATTGAATGCCATGCTACGTGATGGCCAGCTGATGCTGAATCGACGCGGCGACTTTGGAGTGATTGATCGTATGAGCCTGTTGAGAGGGCGGGTTCAAGGCCATAAAGATGGTTACGGCTTTTTCATTAATGATGACGGGGGTGATGATCTATTCATTAATTTCCGTGAAATGAACCGGGTGTATGACGGTGATAGGGTGTTGGTTCGCTCTTCGGGGTTTCAGCATCGTGGCAAGGATGAGGCTGTTATTGTTGAGGTGCTTGAGCGTGCACACAAAACCCTGGTGGGACGGTTTTCTCTGGATGAGGGGGTGGCGTCAGTCACTCCTGAAAATAAGCGTATTTGTCAGGATGTCTTGATTGCCGATGGTGGCCGACAAAATGCCAAGCCGGGACAGATGGTGATTGTTGAAATTCAGCAGTACCCCGACAAACGCAAGCTGGCCGTGGGTAAAGTCATTGATGTCTTGGGTGAACACATGGCGCCGGGCATGGAAATTGATGTCGCACTACGCGCACATGATATTCCCTTTGAGTGGCCCGCTGAGGTTGAGCAGCAAATTGCTGGTTTCAGTACGGAGGTGTCTGAAAAGGATGCCGCTAAACGTGTTGATTTGCGTAGCATGCCCTTCGTTACAATTGACGGTGAGGATGCCCGTGACTTTGATGACGCCGTGTACGCTGAAAAGCGCCAGGGTGGTGGTTGGAATTTGTGGGTGGCGATTGCCGATGTGTCGCATTATGTGACCGTTGATTCAGCGCTGGATAAGGAGGCCTGGAATCGTGGTACGTCGGTGTATTTCCCGGCGCAGGTGATTCCTATGTTGCCTGAGCTGTTATCTAACGGCCTGTGTTCGTTGAATCCACATGTTGACCGGTTGACGATGGCCTGCGAGATAAGTATTTCATCGGATGGAGAGGTTGAGGGCTATCGCTTCTGTGAAGCGGTTATACATTCTCACGCGCGCCTGACCTATACCAAGGTCAACGCCATGTTAATGGATGAGAGTGCGCCAGATCGTGATCAATTGCGCAATGAGTATCAAGTGGTGTTGCCTCATCTGGAAACACTGCATGGCCTTTATGGGGTGTTGCAGGCGGCGCGAGTCGAACGTGGTGCTATCGATTTTGAAACCACAGAAGTGCGTATAATCTTTGGTGACGAGCGCAAGATCGACCGAATTGTGCCGGTGGTACGCAACGATGCGCATAAACTGATTGAAGAATGCATGTTGTGCGCTAACGTGGCGGCGGCAGATTTTCTCGCCAGCCATAAAATCCCTGGTTTGTACCGAGTGCATGGTAAGCCCAGCGTCGAAAAGCTGGATAACCTGCGCGAATTTCTAGATGGCTTGGGGTTGCGACTGGAGGGGGAGTATTCTCCGCGAGCGGCCCACTATCGAGACCTGCTGAATAGTATTAAAGGTCGACCCGATGCGCATTTGATTCAAACCGTGCTGTTGCGCTCGATGCTACAGGCGGTTTATAGCCCGGATAACGAAGGCCATTTTGGCTTGTCCTTTGATGCCTATGCACATTTTACCTCGCCAATTCGACGTTACCCGGATTTGCTGGTGCATCGCGCGATTCGTTCGGTGATTTGTAGCCGTAAACAAACCTCTAAGGTGATCCGCACGCAAGCCACGAGGCCAATGGTCCGTAAAGATATTTACCCCTACAGCGTCGACCAAATGGATGAGCTGGGTGAGCATTGCTCCTTTACCGAGCGCCGAGCTGATGAAGCGGTGCGCGATGTGCTGGATTGGCTAAAATGCGAGTACATGCAGCAGCATGTCGGTGAGCAGTTCGAGGGTGTGATTACCGGTGTAACGGCCTTTGGCTTGTTTATCGAGTTGTCCGAAATCTATGTGGAAGGTTTGTTGCATATCAGTGCGTTGAGTAACGACTATTACCATTTTGATGCGGTGCACCACAGTTTGCAGGGAGAGCGATTTGGGGTGACTTATCAGTTGGGTGATCGGGTTGAGATTGTTGTGTCGCGGGTAAATCTGGATGATCGCAAGATTGACTTTGATCTGGTGAACGGTTCAGAGGCCGAGCAAAAAACACGCAAGCGATTGCCGCGGCGTAAGGAGGACGGCGGTAAACCATCGGGTAAGCAAAGCGAACGCGATAAATTACGAGCGGGTAAAATAGGCAAGGGTGCTAAGAGTAAAGCGGATAAACCGAAAAAGTCAGGCAAGGCTAAAAAGAGCACCACGCCCAAGGCGGTAAAAAGGGCGGCGAAAAAAGCGGATAAAAGTAAGCGTAAATAACGCGATTATTGGTATTTCAGATGAGCACGGAGCCCTCTGTTTGTCAGGCAGTGAGCTCCCTTTTCGTTCTGGGCGACAAAAAGATATTTAAAGGTAATAAATAGCGTAATGGAAATCGTTTTTGGGATTCACGCTGTGCAGGCGTTATTGCAACGAAATGCTGGGCGTGTCGAGCGGGTGCTGATCCAGCAGGATAAGTTTAATGGCCGCGTACGTGAGTTGATGCAGTTGGCTAATAAGAAGAAAGTGCGCGTTGATCAGGTTGATCGTGATGAGCTGGAACAGCACGCTGACGGTAATCATCAGGGCGTAGTGGCGATCTGTAAAAACCAGAAAAGCCTCAGTGAGGCTGATCTTGATCAGCTACTTGAGGAGGCTTCGCAGCCGTTAGTGCTGGTGCTGGACGGTGTCACGGATACCCATAATTTGGGCGCTTGTCTGCGTAGCGCCGATGCCGCTGGCGTGACCGCGGTGGTGGTGCCTAAGGATAATTCCGCTGACTTGAACTCTGTGGTTAGCAAGGTTGCCTCGGGTGCAGCGGAAACGCTGCCTTTTATCAAGGTCACCAATCTGGCGCGTACCATGAAAGCCATGCAGGACCGAGGGTTGTGGATTACCGGCACGGCGGTGGATGAATCCAGTCGCCCGCTTTATGAAGCCGATTTAACCGGCCCACGCGTGATTGTGATGGGGTCAGAGGGTAAGGGGATGCGGCGCCTGACACAGGAGCATTGCGATGAGCTGGTGTATATCCCCATGGCCGGTGAAGTGAGTAGTTTGAATGTGTCAGTGGCGACAGGGGTGTGTCTTTTTGAAGCTGTGCGCCAGCGAGTAAAATCCTAGGATATAGCGATAACAAGTTTATTAAGAGTCAAGGTGACCGCAAGTATTGAAAACATATAGGTTTTTTCTTTTCTTGTGGTGGGATGGGCTTGCGCCCATGTCGCTATTCCACTAAAATCCGCGCTCTTGAAAATTTGACTGGGGACATTTTCCCCGTAACTCCTTGCTTCATACCTGAGTATTGAAGCTGCCTAAACCGTAAGGAGAATCTATGCGGCACTACGAAGTAGTATTTCTCGTTCATCCTGATCAGAGCGAACAGGTTTCAGCCATGGTTGAGCGTTACACCTCAATCGTTAAAGACAGCGGCGGCGCAGTCCACCGTCTGGAAGACTGGGGTCGTCGTCAACTGGCCTACCCTATCAACAAAATTCACAAAGCACATTACGTGTTGATGAACATTGAATGTAATCAGGAAGCTCTTGATGAGCTGAACTACCTGTTCAAGTTCAACGACGCCGTTATCCGTAATCTGGTTATCACGACTAAAGAAGCAGTTACTGCGGCTTCACCAATTATGGCAAGCGCTTCTCGCGAAACTCGCAGCGAAAACACGTCTGCTCCTGCAGCGGCTCAAAAGCCTGCTGAAGCTGCAGCACCTGCTGCTGAGGAAGCTAAAACAGAAGCTAGCGCTGAGTAATTCGGCTCCCGCTTAGGGCGGGGTATACAACACACATTGTTTTGAAAAGTTTTTAGGAGTTTTACCATGGCACGTTTTTTTCGTCGTCGTAAATATTGCCGCTTCACTGCGGAAGGCGTAGATCAGATTGATTATAAAGATCTGGATACACTGAAAGGTTTTGTAACTGAAACAGGCAAAATCGTACCTAGCCGTATCACTGGTACTAAAGCCCGTTATCAGCGTCAGCTGGCTACTGCGATCAAGCGCGCACGCTACCTGGCTTTGCTGCCCTACACGGACAGCCACGAGTAAGAAATAGTTAAACTGTTGTGCGTGCTATAGCCGAATTTATTATGCGCGGCCGCTTTCAGGCGGCTCTGGTTGCCACCATCGCGGCGGCAACCCCGATGTTTTTCTGGCTGGGTGCAGCAGCAGTTGTTTTAGTAACCCTGCGCAAGGGGTGGCTTGAGGGGATTAATTTAACTCTTTGGGCCGCATTGCCAGCGACAGCGTGGCTGGTAATACAGGGCAATCCAATATCGCTTGTCGTGTTGTTAATTGCCTTTGCGATGGCCGCGGTGTTACGAAACACCGTATCCTGGGTACCCACTCTCATGACGGGGGTGGTGATGGGATTGGGGCTGTACTGGTTAATGCCGCAGTTTGTCATCGAGCTTTCGGATCCAGATGTGTTAAAGCAGCTGGCACCTAATGCGGGTTTTGATGACGAGCAAATTGATATATTTGGGCGTTTATTAACCGGGTTGTGGTCAACGGCGTATTTGCTGGTTGCCGTACTTAGTTTAATACTAGGGCGCTGGTGGCAGTCGCAACTATTTAACCCGGGTGGTTTTGCTGAGGAATTTAGGCAGCTAATTTTCCCGCCAACTGTCGCTGTAGCGATTGTGGTTATTGCCCAGTTTGGTGGCAATCTGCATCCCGCTCTGATTGGTTGGGCGCCGATTGTATCGCTGCCGTTGTTTTTTGCCGGTATTGCGCTTGCGCATGGTGTTGTAAATATTAAGAAACTGGGCTCCCAATGGTTGGTGCTCATGTACTTGTTGGTGTTT
>LUKI01000090.1 GCA_001593685.1 Gammaproteobacteria bacterium F7 | reverse complement strand
CCCGCCGATGTTTTTAATCATAATCTTGAGTCGGTTCCTCGCCTGTATCGGAAGATTAGACCGGGCTCTGACTATCAGTGGTCGTTGGCGTTGCTGAAAAAGCATAAACAGCGTCAACCACAGGTGCTGACTAAGTCCGGCTTGATGGTGGGGTTAGGTGAAACCGCAGAAGAAATTTATCAGGTTATGAGTGATTTACGTGAGCATGATGTTGATATGATCACCCTTGGACAGTACTTGCAGCCGAGTTTGAATCATTTGCCGGTAGAGCGCTTTGTTCACCCTGATGAGTTTGCTGAATATGCAGAGCGTGCCCGAGCGATGGGTTTTAAAAGTGTTGCCAGTGGCCCTCTGGTGCGCTCTTCGTATCATGCTGACCGGCAGGCGCTTGGTGAAACTATCGAGTAATGCTTTGCTTTTGTTGCTAAAAAATGCGATATAATGGCCGCTGTAAGCATCAAATAGCGTACAAAAGTTATATTCAATAATTGAGTTGTTGTAAGGAGTCACAACCTATGAAAATGAAGAGCCTGGTTTGTTCTTGTGCATTATTGGCCGGATTGTCTGGTGCTGCACAGGCCCATGAAGATGTCGATAATTCTGGTAAATTCACGGTGTTGTTTGGCGGCGGTAAATATTTCACGGATAGTAGCCGCGACCTTGATGACGGCTCGGTAGGTGAACTTGGTCTAGGCTATATCATTGATAAGCACTGGGCAGTTGAAGCGATTTATTCTGATATTAGCGGAATGGATAACGACAATACGGGTGCCGATGTGGATGGCAGCATGTTCCGTATTGATGGTTTATACCACTTCGATCAGCGTGGACACTGGACGCCTTACCTGGCTGCAGGTTTAGGTGAGTTGAGCTTTGACACTAAAGGTGGCAGTGATGACGATGAGTTGGCTTTGAACTTTGGTGGTGGTGTTAAATACGCGCTGTCCAAAGAACTGACTGCCCGTGCTGATGTTCGTGCAGTTTATGGTGAAGAAGACAGCGATACAGATGTGCTGGCGACGATTGGTTTTAACTACATTTTTGGCGCTTCAGCCGCGGCCCCAGCTCCTCAAGAGCCAGCACCTGCACCCAGAGATAGTGATGGTGACGGTGTAATTGATGAAAATGATAAGTGCCCAGGTACTGCTGCATCCTTAGCGGTTGATAGCGATGGCTGCCCAAGAATGTCAGTTGAATCAGTAAGTATTGATTTGGAAGTATTGTTTGATACTAACCGCTCAATTGTAAAACCTGCTTTTATGCCTGAAGTTCAGCGTGTGGCAGACTTTATGAATACTTACCCTAAAGCAACGGCTGTTATTGAAGGTCACACGGATAACCGTGGCGAAGCCGATTACAATATGGATCTGTCACAGCGTCGTGCAGATGCTGTTGTAGCGGTACTGGCTGATGAGATGGATGTCGATCGTGATCGTTTGACTGCAAAAGGTTATGGTGAAACACAGCCTCGTGCGACTAACGATACTGCCGATGGCCGTCAGCAAAACCGTCGTGTAACAGCGGTAATCAGTGCAAGCGTAGAAAAACTGATTAGAAAATAAATTAGCTGGCTGCCTCGTGCAGTTAATTAATGTAGAAAAGCCTCGCTGAAGTGATTCAGCGAGGCTTTTTTTATTTGTCAGGGCTTAACAGCCGTTAATAACGAAGTATTTGACGCGCTAATCTTATAGGCTGCCGGGTAGATCAATACCAGCCAGGCCAAGCGTAATTTGTTCCAGTTCGTCCCAAATATTACCCTCGTGCATACCCTTAGCGAGCTGATCAGCGTGAGCAACCTGTTGGTTGAGGTTGGCTAGTTTTTGCAATGAAAGTCGTGACAAGGCTTTGTTCACAAGCGGTTGACGATTACGCCATACCCGTTGTGCCTGCATGGCCTGATCCACAGAACGACCTAGTTGAATGTCCTGTTTAATCAGGGATAGTTGGCGCATTTCACGGCCTAGAATCCACAGCAGGGATAAGGGTTCGGTGCCTTCGTCGCGTAACCCCTTAAGCATTTTAATGCAGTGTCTGGTATTGCCCTTAAAGGCGTTATCAACCAAATTAAAGGCGTTGTATCGAGCGCTATCAACAACATAGCTGCGGATGGACTGAGCGCTAACCTGTGGTTGATTTTCTGGTAGCAGTAATTTCAGTTTTTCAATTTCTTGGCTGGCAGCCAACAGGTTGCCATCAACCAGTTCGGCTAGCAGGTTGGCGGCTTCTTTATCGGCTTTCAAGCCAGATTGGCGCATTCTGCGATCAATCCACTGGGGTAATTGCTGACTCTCAATTGGCCAAATTTCTATGCGTGCAGCGATAGCGTCTAGCTGCTTAAACCATTTGCTGTTTTTGGCGGTTTTATCGAGTTTAGCCGAGCTAATTAACAGTAGATTATTATCACAGGGTGATTGGGCATATTGTATTAATGCTTTGCTGCCTTCGCTACCGGGCTTCCCGTTTGGCAAGCGAAGCTCCAGGAGTTTTTGCGAGGCAAAAAGTGATAGTGCGTTGCCTGCGCTAAGCAGTTCGTCCCAGTTGAAGTTATTGTCAGCACTAAAGCTTTCGCGCTCATTAAAGCCCGCCCTGCGAGCTGCTTTGCGAATGAGGTGGCAAGCCTCTTGGATTTGAAGAGGCTCGTCACCTGAGACAATATAAATTGATTTCAGGCCTTGCTGGAGGTGCGACTCCAGTTGTTCAAGGCGAACGTTCATTAGTTTGTTTCGGTGCCGGCATCGGTTGTTTCTGTGGTGGGTTTAATAGCCCGGTAGCGGCGAATTAACTGCTGTACCAAGTCACGCTCCATCTCACGGCGCAGTAATGCTTCTTCTTCATAGGAGCTGACGGCGTTGTTAGAGTTGTAGAGGTAACTTTTTTCGACGCTCAGCAGCGTGTGAGGGACTAGTGTCTCGCCCTGCGGGTTCTTAACAGAGAAGTTTATCGATGAGGTCAGCGCGTACTCTGCTACTTTTGCAGCACTGGTGGTGCTGATGGTACGAGTCGTTTTATTGACGTCAGACACCACCAGGCTGTAAGGCGCACCAGTATTCTGGTCGGCTAGCTGAACGTCCATTGATTTGAGCGAGCGCTTAAGTGATCGAGCAAAGCTGCTATTTTCACTGGCGACCTGTAAAAATAATGTTTGTAGCTCTGGTGGTAAAGGCTGAGCACCGCGTAGGTGCCAGCCGCACCCCTGTAAAAATAGTGCGCCGGCTAATAGGCCGATCATCAGTGATTTTAGTTTTAACAGGGGCATGTGGATTAACCTCCCACAACAATGTTGATAAGTTTTCCTGGCACAACAATAACTTTGCGTACGGTTTTTCCGTCGATGAAACGTACCACATTTTCTTCGGCGAGAGCGATCTTCTCGATGCTGTCTTTGTCAGCTTCGGCATCCACTGAGACACGAGCACGAACTTTACCGTTCACCTGTACCACCATTTCGATGCTGGATTGCTTGAGAGCTGATTCATCGAACTGCGGCCAAGCTTGGTCAATAATGGCGTGGTCGTGCCCCAGAGCCTGCCACAGCGCGTGGCAAATATGCGGCACGATGGGGGCCAGTAACTGAACAGCGGCCTCTAGCGCTTCGCGTTCAACCGCTAAGCCCAGGGGTGATGATCGGTCAGCTGACTTATTGATTTCGTTGAGTAACTCCATGACTGCCGCAATGGCTGTATTGAAGGTCTGACGACGGCCGTAATCGTCGGTTACCTTGGCAATTGTGGCATGAGTTTTACGGCGTAAAGCCTGCTGGTTGTCGTCGAGATCGCTAACCGATAGTTCGCCGGGCGTGCCTGCTTCAAGGTGCGCGTTGACGGCTTTCCAGAGGCGTTTCAGGAAGCGGTTACCGCCTTCAACGCCTGAGTCAGACCACTCCAGAGACTGCTCGGGAGGCGCAGCAAACATGGTGAACAGGCGTACGGTGTCGGCGCCGTATTCGTTAATCAGTTCCTGTGGGTCAACGGTGTTGCCCTTGGATTTGGACATCTTGGCACCGTCTTTTAATACCATACCCTGACACAGCAGTTTTTCGAAGGGTTCGTCACTGCTGATCAAGCCTTCATCGCGCATGAGTTTGTGGAAGAAGCGGGCGTACAAAAGGTGAAGAATCGCGTGTTCGATACCGCCAACGTACTGGTCTACAGGCAGCCAGTAATTGGCGGCGTCAGAGTCCAGCATGCCATCCTGATAGTTGGGACTACAAAAACGAGCGTAGTACCAGGAGGATTCCATAAAGGTGTCGAAGGTGTCGGTTTCACGCTCAACGGCTTGGCCATTCAGTTCTGCTTTGCACCACTCTGGATCGGCTTTGATTGGTGAATGAACGCCATCCATTTCAACATCTTCAGGCAGCAGTGCAGGCAGGCGATCGGCTGGCACCGGGATTTCACCGCCGTCAGGCATATTAAACATAGGAATTGGCGAGCCCCAGTAGCGTTGGCGAGAAACTCCCCAATCGCGCAAACGGTAGTTCACCGTTTTACGGCCTTTGCCTAAGCCTTCAAGTTTGGTGGCAATGGCGTCAAAGGCATCAGTCGAGCTTAGATTATCAAACTCGCCAGAGTTGATGAGAGTGCCTTTTTCAGTAAAGGCGCCTTCATCCAGATTACATTCATGCTCATCCGAAGCGGGTGCAATAACCTGTTCAATCGGAAGCCCATATTGATGAGCAAACTCCCAGTCACGCTGATCGTGAGCTGGTACAGCCATTACAGCGCCAGAGCCGTAACCCATCAGAACAAAGTTAGCGGCATAAACGGGTACTTCGCGGCCAGAAATGGGGTGGATGGCGGTAAAACCAGTATCCATGCCCTTTTTCTCCATGGTGGCCATGTCGGATTCTGCCACGGAGTTGGTTTTGCATTCCTGAATAAAGTCAGCAAGTGCCGGATTGTTTTCAGCAGCAGCCAGCGCCAGCGGGTGTTCAGCAGCCACGCCCACATAGGTCACGCCCATCAGGGTGTCGGGGCGAGTGGTGTAAATATCAAAGTGGTCCGGCAAACCCTCAACGGGATTTGTCAGCTGGAACGACATTTCGACACCTTCGGAGCGGCCAATCCAGTTACGCTGCATGGTGCGTACCTGTTCAGGCCAGCCAGGCAAGTTATCCAACCCGGCGAGTAGCTCTTCGGCATAGTCGGTAATTTTGATGAACCACTGGGGAATTTCCTTACGCTCAATCAGGGCATCCGAACGCCAGCCGCGGCCATCGATAACCTGCTCGTTAGCCAGCACGGTCTGGTCTACCGGGTCCCAGTTTACGGTGGCCATTTTTTTGTAGACCAGGCCCTTTTCATACAGGCGTGTGAAGAACCATTGTTCCCAGCGGTAGTAGTCCGGCTGACAGGTGGCCAGTTCACGGCTCCAGTCGTAGGCAAAGCCTAGCTGTTTTAGCTGACCTTTCATGTACTCGATGTTGGAGTAAGTCCACTTGGCTGGTGCGGTATTGTTTTTGATGGCCGCGTTTTCAGCGGGCAGGCCAAAAGCGTCCCAGCCCATCGGCTGCATCACGTTTTTGCCCAGCATGCGCTGGTAACGGGCAATTACATCGGCAATGGTGTAATTGCGTACATGCCCCATGTGCAGCTTGCCGCTGGGGTAGGGGAACATCGCCAGACAGTAATACTTTTCTCTGTCCGGATCAGGATGTACTTCGAAACTGTTATTTTCATCCCAGAAGGCGCGGGCGGCCTGCTCGATGTCGTGCGGTTGATAACGCTCGTCCATTGTCAAAACTGTACCTTAAAAAGCGAAACGCGTAGCATACTATGAGACCTTTGCCTGAGACAGAGGCGAGAGAAAAATGAGGGGAAAATTTTTTGATTAAGGCGCAGAATGAAGGTAATAGTCGAGTCCTGGTAAGTTTTGCAGCGGCAAGCAAAAAATTTTAGTCATATTTTGACTCGTTATTTGTTTTGTGGAGTGGTCTTATTG
>LUKI01000089.1 GCA_001593685.1 Gammaproteobacteria bacterium F7 | reverse complement strand
GGTTGAGTTCTCCCGCCTGTCTATTACGGAACCTAAGGTTATGGTTTGGCGTAAAGAGGATGGAGCGCTCAGTGTTAATGAGCTCGTGCCTGCGCCAGACGATAGCGCACCAGCACAGTCAGAAATGGCGGCTACCACTGAAGAGTCGGCTGCCGGCGTAGCTCTAGATAATTCGCAAGACAGCTCACCTAGCAAGCCCTGGCATATTGCCCTTGATACGCTGACGCTCAATGAGGGACGCTTTGATTTTAGCGATGATAGCATCAAGCCCGCAGCGCAAATTGGAATTCGAAACCTGGCGATCAGTGCGGAAAATATCAGCAATCAGCCGGGTGTGAAAATGCCACTTAAGGTGGCGGCTAAATTATCGCAGGGCGGTGATCTGGCGCTAGATGGCAGTGTTAAAGTTTTGCCGGATTTCTCCCTTAGCTTGCACAGCAAAACCCATGATATTCCGCTGACGATTGCTCAGCCCTATGTGCAGCAGTACAGCCGCATTAAACTGGATCAGGGTGTGTTGAATAGCGACTTGATGGTTAATCTTGCAGCGGACAAGCCGTTGAGCATTGCTGGCGCATTGCAGGTTCCTGGCCTGGAAATAAAAGACAGCATTGAAAGTAAACGCTTACTGGCCTGGGAAAACCTCAATATTGAGCAATTAAGCCTTGATCTGGGGGCCAATAAACTGGCGCTCTCTCCTTTGCAGTTTGAGCAGCTGTTTGCACGTATTATTATTTACAAGGATGCGACGACCAACCTGTCTGGCTTAGTCATTGAGCAGGCGCCGAAATCGACAGCACAGGAGAAGCCGGATGCTGGTGATAAATTTGACGTGGTAATCGGTGGTGTGAGCATCAAGCAAAGTGGCATGGATTTCTCTGACCTGTCGCTACCCCTGCCCTTTGCAACCCGTATCAAGGATCTCAATGGCTCTATTTCGACCATTGCGATGAACAGCAGCCAACCGGCCAATATCAAGCTTGAAGGGCAGGTTGACGACTATGGCTTGGCTAGAATCAACGGCGCCATTAATCTGCTTGATCCTTTGCATCGTACCGCTATTGGGGTGCAGTTCCGTAATTTGTTGATGTCTAACCTGTCTCCTTACACCGTCGACTTTGCCGGTAGAGAGATTGCCGAAGGTAAGTTAAATCTGGACTTAAATTACGAAATCACCAAAAGTCAGCTGCTGGCGAGTAATCAGGTGGTAATCAGTGATCTTGAACTGGGAGCTAAAATTGACCACCCGGATGCAGTCGATTTACCACTGGGTCTTGCCGTCGCATTATTGAAAGATGCTAGCGGCAAAATTGATATTAACCTGCCGATTGAAGGGAATATCGATGACCCCCAGTTCAGAATTGGTGGCATTATCTTCAAAGCGTTTGCGGACTTGATTGTCAAGGCGGTGACGTCCCCCTTCCGTTTATTAGGCGGTTTGATCGGAGTCGAGTCCGATGAGTTGGGTAAACTCCAGTTTTTAGCCGGGCGCACAGATCTAACGCCGCCGGAGCTTGAGAAGGTGGCACATATTAAAAAGGCGCTGGCGCAACGGCCTAACCTTAATGTTGAAATTATAGGCGCTACGGCTTATGAGTTAGATCGCCCGGCGCTGCAATACAGCGCGTTGCGCAACTCATTAATTGCGGGTTTGAGTGAGAGCGCAGCTGCTGAGCTGAGTGATGTGGATATTCTTGATCAACGCCTGTTTAAGCCCTTAACGGCTTTATTTAGGGAGCGCTTCCCGGAAACGAGCTTAAAAACAGTTCGGGAGCAGCACAAAAAACCGCCAGCGGATAGCCCGGAAGGAAAACTCGAGTTGGATCAATTGTCCTATGCGGCCGATTTGCGTGATCGTTTGTTGGCAACGGTTGAGATTAGTGAGCAGGATTTGATAGCGTTGGCGCAGGCGCGTGGCCAATCCCTCAGGGCTGCCTTTTTGGCGGATGGTTTTGATGCTAGCCGGGTGGTGATGGGGGAGCCTAAAACCGTTGATGCTGAGGATGATCAGTGGGTGAAGTTTGAGTTGGGGGTAGTGGCTAATTCTAAATAGCCGAGCCACCGTTGATGGCAAGAGATAAGTGCTGACATAAAAAAGGGAGCCAGTGGCTCCCTTTTTTATGTGCAGAATCTGAGAGGTCTTAAATCAGGCTGCGTGCCGCTGTAACGGCTTTTCTCACCTGTGCGGGGGCGGTACCACCCAGGTGGTCGCGTGCGTTTACAGAGCCCTCCAGTGTTAATACGTCAAACACATCCTGCTCGATAATATCGCTGAACTGTTGCAGCTCCTGCAGCGTGAGCTCGGAAAGATCTTTGTTCTCTTGAATGCCGAAGGCCACGGCTTTGCCCACAATTTCGTGAGCGTCGCGGAAAGGAATGCCCTTGCGTACCGCGTAGTCAGCCAGATCGGTGGCTGTTGAGTAACCACGCATCGCGGCTTCACGCATGCTTTCTTTGTTGGCTTGCAGTGCAGGTATCATGTCCGCGTAGGAGCGTAGGCAGCCCTTTAGCGTGTCAATACAGTCAAACAGCGGCTCTTTGTCTTCCTGGTTATCTTTGTTGTAGGCCAGCGGTTGAGACTTCATCAGTGTTAATAGCGAAATCAGGTGACCGTTTACGCGGCCGGTTTTGCCACGAACCAGTTCAGGAACGTCCGGGTTTTTCTTCTGCGGCATGATAGATGAACCCGTACAGAAGCGGTCAGGGAGATCGATAAAGTTAAACTGAGCCGATGTCCACAGCACTAATTCTTCGGAAAAACGTGACAGGTGAGTCATCAGCAGGCTACCGAAGGCACAGAACTCGATAGCGAAATCACGGTCACTGACGGAATCCAGAGAGTTTCGGCTGGCGCGTTCAAAACCCAGCAGTTCAGCGGTGTAATCACGGTCAATCGGGTAGGTTGTTCCAGCCAGAGCGGCAGCACCCAGTGGCATGATATTGACACGTTTGCGGCAATCCTGCAGACGTTCTGCATCGCGGCACAGCATTTCAAACCAGGCCATCAAGTGGTGACCAAAGGTAACCGGCTGAGCCGTTTGCAGGTGAGTAAAGCCGGGCATGATGGTGTCGGCTTCACGGTCGGCCAGATCCAGCAGGCCGGTTTGCAGGCGTTTTAATTCGTCGGCAATCACGTCGATTTCGTCACGCAGGTAGAGGCGCATGTCAGTGGCAACCTGATCATTACGAGAGCGGCCGGTGTGCAGTTTTTTGCCGGTGTCGCCAATCAGCGCCGTTAAACGTGCTTCCACGTTCATGTGAACGTCTTCAAGGCTGATGGACCAGTTAAAGTCACCGGCTTCGATTTCGCCACGTACCTGTTCAAGGCCGCTGACGATGCTGTCGCGTTCGGCAGTGGTGAGAACGCCAACTTTTTCCAGCATGGTAGCATGGGCAATTGAGCCGGCGATGTCGTGGTGATAGAGACGTTGATCGAATTGAACCGATGCAGTGAAGGCTTCAACAAAGGCGTCGGTTGCTTCTGTAAAGCGACCGCCCCAGGACTGATTTTGAGTTCTTTCTTGGCTGTTTGACATAACGTAGTGGCTGATTTTCGACTATATTAATTTAGAGTTAACAGACCTTGAAAAATACCTTTTCATTCAGCCTGTTACTGAGTTTTGCCCGCCAGTTTTGGGGCGGCAGCATATTGAGGCGCCGATTATATCATTGCAGCGCCGGCTGTGCTGGAAAATATCGATACACATAAGCTGGAGAAGATTCTGAAGTCTAAAGCTGGTCAGCAAATTCCCCGCGATAATAGCGATTACTTCCTGCCTAATTTTTGTAAAGGCCGGGCTGTCTTTGCGTTGATACTGGTGACAGAGCTGCTGGTGTTAACCATGGCGCTGGCGGCTTCGGGTATTCGTGAGTTTGCCTGGGAGGACTTTGCGCTTATTTCTTTGTTTGTACTGTGGGTCGCGCTGAGCAGCGCCGCCTTGCTGTGTGCTTTGCGGGGCAAGATTAATCGTATGCCTTTACCGGCAGCGGTTGTGGTTGTGTTACTGATTATCGCGATGGTGACATTAGGCTTCTCAATGTTGGCTGAATGGGCAATGGCTGGTGCGGATTTCAGCCGCTTTGAAATTCAAATCAATGGGTATGATCTTTTACGCAACCTGTTGGTGAGCCTGGTGATGTCAGGTATGGCATTACGCTATTTTTATGTGCAGGCACAGTTGCGGCAGCAGGAGCGTTCGGAATTGCACGCGCGGATTCAGGCTTTACAGTCGCGTATCAATCCGCATTTTTTATTTAACAGCATGAACAGTATTGCCAGTTTGATCAGTATTGATCCGGATGCCGCAGAGCAGGCCGTTGAAGATTTGTGTGAGTTATTTCGGGCCAGTTTACGTGAGACCACAAAGCCAGTGGCGTTATCACAGGAGCTGGAGCTTTGTCGTCGTTATATGGCGATTGAGCAGCTGCGACTGGGAGAGCGCTTGCGGGTTGACTGGCAGTTGAATGAGCTGCCCGAGCAGGCGACCCTGCCGCTATTAACGCTGCAACCCGTGTTGGAAAATGCGGTTTATCACGGTATTCAGCCTTTGCCTGAGGGGGGGGAGATTACGGTGGAAACGTCGATTATTAAGGGCAAAGTGCCTTGTTTGAAAGTTCGTGTCAGCAACCCGGTGCTTGAAGCCGCAGCCAGCTCTAATGGCGAGTTTGGGCACCAAATGGCGTTGGACAATATTCGAGACCGTCTGGATGCACTTTATAACGGCCAGGCTCGCCTGGAAACCGAGCAAAATTCACAGCGGTTTGTCGCCGAACTAACGGTTCCCTTCAGAAAGGAAAATAACGGATGTTGAAGGTCATGGTGGTTGATGATGAGCCGCTGGCGCGGGAGCGATTAAAGCGTATGCTTGAGAGCGAGCGAGGCTACCAGGTAACAGCAGAAGCTGAAAATGGCGAGCAGGCGGTTTCTCTGGCAAATCAGCATGCACCGGATATTGTGTTAATGGATATCCGTATGCCGGGTGTTGATGGTTTAGAGGCAGCACGCCAGTTGGCCATGCAGGATAACCCTCCGGCCATTATTTTTTGTACCGCCTACGACGAATATGCGATTACCGCTTTTGATGTGCAGGCGGTGGGGTATGTGTTGAAACCGGTACGTAAACAAGCTCTGCAGGAGGCCTTGGGGCGGGCGCAACGCCTGAGCCGAGTACAGCTACAGAGGCTTACCGCCGAGCAGGATGGGGCTGAGAAACAGCCTGAGCGCAGCCACCTTCCCGTCACCACCCCTGCAGGTTTAGAATTATTGGCGCTGGATGAAATCACCCATTTTCGAGCTGACCATAAGTATGTTATGGCGTTTTGTAATGGTCGCGAGCGGGTGGTTGATGAGTCGTTGAAAACTCTCGAGCAGGTTTTCGCGCCACGGTTTTTGCGTATTCACCGAAACTGCCTGGTTTCGGTGGCGCATATAGAGGCTATTCAGCGAATGCCAAGTGGACAAAGTCAGTTGCGCTTACGTGGCGTCGAAGATGCACAGGATGTTAGCCGTCGGCATTTGGCGCAGGTAAAAGAGGTAATGCAGCGTCTTTAGCCACTGCTTTGGTGTTGGTTTAAGCGACGTCAGGAGGGGCGCTAGGGACTTCTCGGCTCGTTAGATTGCCAGCACCTGGCGATAGCTTTGTGTTGCGAGCGTAACCTTTCTATGGGCTAAGTAGCCACATTTAAGATGTTTATATTCGTCGGGAAAGCTTAGCGGATGGTTTGCACCTAATTTGATGAATCGTAACGATTATTTTTTATCGCAGTTAGGCGCTATCAATGGCTCTTTAGTTTACTTTCGAGCCTGAATATCTCACCATAGCGCATCTTTAAAACAGGCTCTGGAAGACTATGACAAACAAGCTGTTACGAATCGCCACCCGCGGCAGTCAACTGGCCCTTTGGCAGGCTGAATATGTAAAGGCTCGCCTTGAAGCGGCCCATGAAAATTTGCAAGTTGAACTGGATATCATGAAGACCCGCGGCGATAAAATTCTTGATGTGCCGTTGGCCAAGGTAGGCGGTAAAGGGTTGTTTGTGAAGGAGCTGGAAACAGCGTTACTGGAGAAGCGGGCGGATATCGCCGTGCATTCGATGAAGGATGTGCCGATGGAGTTTCCGGAAGGGTTGGGACTGGCCGTTATCTGTGAGCGTG
>LUKI01000088.1 GCA_001593685.1 Gammaproteobacteria bacterium F7 | reverse complement strand
GCCCCCGCCGCTCCGGCAAGTGGTAACATTTCCGGACCGAAAATTTCTTTACTCCAGCCCCCCATAAAGCCCACAAAAGCAACGATCATAATGAGTGGTCCGGGAGTGGTTTCACCCAGAGCAAGGCCATCAATCATTTGCGATCCGCTTAGCCAGGCGTATTGCTCTACACCACCTTGATAAACATAAGGTAGCACGGCATACGCACCACCAAAGGTGAGTAGTGCTGCTTTGGTAAAGAACCAACCTATTTGGGTCAATGTGCCTTCCCAGCCGTAGCTTGCCAATAGTATTCCCATGCCGACTAGCCAAATAGTCAGGCCGACGATGGCGTAGCCGATAAAGCGGCTGAGTTTAAAACGGGCGTGGGCAGGAATCGGCGTATCATCATCGATAATTGCAGGACCATAACTCTCCTGTGTCGAACCAACAGCGCCGCCAATTTTGAATTTGTCGGGCGCCAGGCGTGAGCCAAACAGACCGATTGCTCCGGCTATCAGGACGATATAGGGAAAGGGGATATCGAAGGCGAAAATAGCGATAAAAGCTAATACGGCCAGAGTTTTTAGCACATTATTTTTTAGCGCGCGTGAACCAATGCGGTAGGCGGCAAAAACAACAATAGCGGTAACGGCGGGTTTAATGCCGTAAAGAATGCCTGCAACAACAGGTACGTCGCCATAGGCCAGATAAACCCAGGTCAGTGCCATTAGAAGGAACAGCGAGGGCAGCACGAATAACACGCCGGCGGCAATACCTCCTTTAATACCATGCATTAACCATCCCATGTAAGTTGCGAGCTGTTGGGCTTCGGGGCCGGGCAGCACCATGGTGTAGTTGAGCGCGTGAAGGAACCGGTGCTCTGAAATCCAGCGTCGCTTTTCCACCAGCTCCTGGTGCATCATGCTGATTTGGCCGGCCGGGCCGCCAAAGCTGATAAAGCCGAGTTTTAGCCAGTACCAGAGAGCTTCTCGAAAGGGGATTGGGCTGGGGTTTTGGTTGTTTATGTTCGACACAGTGGTTGTTTGGTCGATTGGCGAATCATGTTTTGGTAATGTCAGTTGTCTTGCCTGCAGGTTGATTTCAGGCTGGCTATTATAGCCAGCTACTGAATATATTGATTGTTGTATTTTACTTGGTGGTACTCGGAGCCTGTTTGTTTAAAAAGCCTATTCTGATGACTCACTTTAAATTATTTAGTTATGTTGCCGGGATTGAGCTGGGTACAGTTGGATGATTTTTTCCCCAAACAGCCAGATTCGTCTGAAGGGGCCTGAACCATTGTTAATCACAGGCTCAACTTTGTTGATAATGGCCTCGTCTGATAGAGCGGTTCGTCCCGCTGTGTAAATAATCAGCTCCACGGGAGCGGACACATGGTAATTTTTTTCCAGTTTTTTTTGTACTGTTTCTTCGGACACATCAACATGTCCCGGGGTCGGTGTATTGCTTTTATTGACGCCATTAGACACCGCAGCAACAAAGCCGGGCGCGCACGCCTCTGTTAATTCGAAATAAACGGGGCCTTCCTCGAGTAAGCAGAAAATATCGGGTTTTCCTTCGTTAGGGTCAGATTTTCTAGGGCTACCATCAATGATTTTTAGTCCTGCCTGTTCAGCAAACAATCTGAATATTGATAGCTCAATAAGGCCCTTTTCATATTCGCCGGTCACCGCATGCCTCGATCTTCTTAAACGATTACGTATTGATTATTAAATAGTAACGGCCCTAGAAAAGGCAAACCTTATCCTTTAATAGGAATAAGTTTGCATATTTAATATGCAAAAATTCCTTATAGAATGCGGCGAAAACTAGCTTACTAGTCAGTTTATAAAGAATATTTATATTTTATATATGCAGATAAAAGCATATATAAAATATTTTACGTGCCATTCAGGAGGGTAAGAATATGGCTGAGCAGGCCCAATGGGACAGGCAACGCGTCTCTGAAATCATTCATTCAACAAAGAGTATGGCCGGTGCTTTGTTACCTATGCTGCATGCGATTCAGGATTCGCAGGGCTATATCCCCAAGGATGCCGTGCCGATGATTGCCGAATCGTTGAATCAAACCCGTGCTGAAGTGCATGGGGTTATTAGTTTTTATCACCATTTCCGCCAAACGCCTCCGGCGCGTAAGCGTATCGAAATTTGCCGGGCTGAAGCTTGCCAAGCCCGAGGCTCCCGTGAGCTCGAGGCTTACGCCAAAGAAAAGCTGGGTATCAGTTATCACGGCATGACAGCAAGCCGTGACTTCAGTCTTGATCCCGTTTATTGCCTTGGCAACTGCGCCTGTGGTCCCAGTGTGCGTATCGGTGACGAAGTGGTTGGGCGTGTTGATAAAACCCGTTTTGACGAGCTTGTTGATGATGCGATGACCCTGCCTTTGGAGATTTCCTCATGAGTGACGTAAAGAATAATTCGGTTTCTACCAAGGTGTATATCCCGCGTGACACCACCAGCTTATCCCTGGGGGCTGATCAGGTTGCCGCCGCACTTGCACTGGCAGCATTGAATCATTCGAATGATATTGAAATCGTTCGTAATGGTTCTCGCGGGCTTTTTTGGTTAGAGCCGATGGTTGAAGTTGAGACTGGTCAGGGGCGTGTCGCCTATGGTCCGGTTACAAAAAATGATATCGACGAGCTGGTAAATTCTGGTTTGTTTAATGGTGCTCAGACACATGCATTGAGCCTGGGTGACCCTGAAGAAATTCCCTATCTGAAAAAACAGCAGCGCCTAACCTTTGCCCGTGTCGGCGTAATTGACCCGGTTTCCATTGAAGCTTACCAGCAACATGGTGGTTTTGTTGGGCTGGAAAAGGCGCTTGCCCAAAGTGGTCAGGCTATTGTTGACGCGGTGAAGGAGTCAGGACTGCGAGGCCGAGGTGGTGCCGCGTTCCCGGCTGGCATCAAATGGCAGACCGTGCATGACTGCGGGTTAGAGGAAGAGTCTCCTCAGAAGTACATTGTTTGTAATGCTGACGAGGGTGACTCAGGTACATTTGCCGATCGTATGGTGATGGAAGGCGATCCGTTGATGCTGATAGAAGGCATGACAATTGCCGGCTTGGCCGTTGGCGCTGAACAGGGTTATATCTACCTGCGTTCAGAGTACCCCGTGGCACAACAGATTCTTAATGAAGCGATTGCCAATGCCTATGAGTCGGGCTTTCTGGGTAACAACATTCAGGACAGTGGCCGCAATTTCCACCTTGAGGTGCGTATGGGGGCTGCTGCTTATATTTGTGGTGAAGAGACCTCCTTACTGGAAAGTCTTGAGGGCAAGCGCGGTATGGTGCGCTTTAAACCACCCTTGCCAGCGATTGAAGGATTGTTTGGAAAACCCACCGTTGTTAATAACGTACTGACGTTGGCCGCCGTACCTTTTATTTTGGCGGAAGGTGCCAAAACCTACGCCGATTATGGCATGGGACGTTCACGTGGCACGTTACCCTTTCAGTTGGCTGGCAATATCCAACAAGGTGGGTTGGTGGAACTTGCCTTTGGCACCACGTTGCGCGAGCTGCTCGATGAGTTTGGTGGCGGGACTGCCAGCGGTAAACCCATGCGGGCTATTCAGGTAGGTGGACCGTTAGGCGCTTATTTACCCGAAAG
The DNA here is from genome assembly GCA_001593685.1 of Gammaproteobacteria bacterium F7. Classification (GTDB taxonomy): domain Bacteria; phylum Pseudomonadota; class Gammaproteobacteria; order Pseudomonadales; family IMCC2047; genus IMCC2047. The sequence continues at coordinate 3,239 of LUKI01000088.1, read as the reverse complement.
TCAGTGGGATACCGAACTGGATTATGAAGCCTTTGCTGCGATTGATGCGGTGCTGGGTCATGGCGGTATTGTTGTGTTCGATGACAGTGTCGATATGGCTGAGCAGGCGCGTTTTTCGATGGAGTTTTGTGTGGCGGAATCCTGCGGTAAGTGCACCCCTTGTCGAGTCGGTTCTACGCGTGGCGTAGAGGTGATCGATAAAATTCGCCAGGGTGAGAATCGCGCCGAAAATCACATTCTACTGAAGGACCTGTGTGAAACCATGCTGCATGGCTCGCTGTGTGCGATGGGCGGTATGACGCCGTTTCCGGTGATGAGCGCGGTGAACCACTTTTCCGAAGATTTTGAACGCACAACGGGTTAATAGGGAGAAAATCATGTTACAACATTTTGATCCAAACAAAGACTATGGAACGCCGGCACGTCTGTCTGAAACCTGGGTGACATTGGAAATTGATGGCGTTGAGGTAACGGTTCCCGAAGGTACATCTGTCCTGCGTGCAGCGGCGGAAGGCGGCATTAATATTCCCAAGCTGTGTGCCAGCGATAACCTCGAAGCTTATGGCTCCTGCCGCTTGTGCGCCGTTGAAGTGGAAGGACGCCGTGGCATGCCAGCGTCCTGTACGACGCCGGTAGAGGCGGGCATGGTGGTGCATACGCAAACTGAACCGGTGGCAAAATTACGCCGCAATGTTATGGAGCTTTATATCTCCGATCACCCATTGGATTGTTTAACCTGTCCCAGTAACGGCAACTGTGAGTTACAGGACATGGCGGGTGCGGTTGGCCTGCGCGAAGTGCGTTATGGTTTTGATGGCCATAATCATCTGGATGCCGAGAAGGATACCTCCAACCCCTATTTCACCTTCGATCCCAGTAAATGTATTGTTTGCTCGCGTTGTGTGCGTGCCTGTGAAGAGGTGCAGGGCACTTTTGCCTTGACGGTTGATCAGCGTGGCTTTGAATCGACGATCTCAGCGGGACAAAAAGACGCTTTTATGGATTCCGATTGTGTGTCCTGTGGCGCCTGTGTGCAGGCCTGTCCAACCTCAACACTGATTGAAAATAGCGTGATTGAGCTGGGGCAGCCCGAACACAGCGTGGTTACAACCTGTGCCTACTGTGGCGTGGGCTGCTCCTTTAAGGCTGAAATGAAGGGCGAGCAGGTGGTTCGTATGGTGCCCTATAAAGATGGGCAGGCTAACCAGGGGCATTCCTGTATCAAGGGTCGTTTTGCCTTCGGTTATGCAACGCATAACGATCGCATCACTGAACCGATGATCCGTGACAGCATCGATCAACCTTGGCGAAAAGTCTCCTTTGAGGAAGCGTATGAGTTCGCCGCTAACAAGATTAAAGGGATTCAGGCTAAGTACGGCCGAGAAAGTGTGGGAGGCATCACCTCGTCACGCTGTACCAATGAAGAAACCTACCTGGTTCAAAAACTGATTCGTGCGGCCTTTGGCAATAACAATACAGATACCTGTGCGCGGGTTTGTCATTCGCCAACGGGTTACGGTTTGAAAGCAACCCTGGGTGAGTCCGCTGGTACGCAAACCTTTGAATCGGTGATGAAATCCGATGTGATTATGGTGATTGGTGCCAACCCCACCGATGCTCACCCGGTGTTTGGTTCATTAATGCGTAAACGCTTGCGTCAGGGTGCCAAGTTGATTGTGGTGGATCCACGCAGTATTGATTTGTTGAAAACGCCACACTTGGCTGATGCCAAACATTTGCAATTAATGCCGGGTACTAACGTGGCTGTGATTAATGCGTTGGCGCACGTGGTGGTCACGGAGGGACTGGCGGATGAAGCATTCGCTGAGGGTCGCTGTGATGTGGATAGCTTTAAGGCGTGGTGTGAGTTTATCAGTGATGAACGCCACTCGCCGGAAAACACAGAGGCGGTGACGGGTGTACCGGCTGCCGAACTGCGAGCAGCGGCACGCTGGTATGCGCAAGCTGATAATGGCGCTATTTATTATGGTTTGGGCGTGACCGAGCACAGTCAGGGTTCGAGCATGGTGATGGGCATTGCCAATATCGCCATGGCGACCGGTAACATTGGCCGCGAAGGTGTGGGTGTGAACCCATTACGTGGGCAGAATAACGTACAGGGTTCCTGTGATATGGGCTCTTTCCCGCAGGATTTACCGGGCTATCGCCATGTTTCTGATACCGCCACACGCGAGCTTTTTGAGAGTGCGTGGGGCGTTGAAATTGATGCTGAGCCAGGTCTGCGTATTCCGAATATGTTTGATGCGGCAATCGAAGGTACCTTTAAAGGCATGTACTGCCAGGGTGAAGATATTGCCCAGTCTGATCCGAATACTCAGCATGTGGAAGCCGCGCTGCAGTCGCTGGAATGTTTAATCGTTCAGGATATTTTCCTCAACGAAACAGCTAAATTTGCCCATGTCTTTTTGCCGGGTACAACCTTCCTGGAGAAGAACGGTACGTTCACTAACGCCGAGCGACGCATTAACCGTGTTCGCAAGGTAATGGCACCTTTGCCAGGTAAAGAAGACTGGGAAGTGACTGTCGGTTTGTCAAAAGCGCTGGGCTATGAGATGGATTATGACAGCCCGGCCGACATCATGGATGAAATTGCCCGCCTGACACCAACCTTTAGTGGTGTTAGTTATGCGCGCCTTGAGGAAGAGGGCAGCCTGCAGTGGCCTTGTAATGATAATGCTCCGGCTGGTACGCCAATTATGCATACCGAGGAGTTCTTCAATATCGGCAAGGGTAAGTTTGCCATTACCGAGTATGTGGCCACCGATGAGCGTGCTAACGGCAAATTCCCGCTGTTAATGACCACCGGACGTATTTTGTCCCAGTACAACGTGGGGGCGCAAACACGCCGCACCGATAATGTTGCCTGGCATGCCGAAGATGTGTTGGAAGTACATCCACATGATGCTGAGGAACGCGGTATCAAAGATGGTGACTGGCTGGGTATTCAAAGCCGTGCTGGCGATACGGTGATGCGTGCTATGGTCTCCGAAAGAATGCAGCCGGGCGTGGTGTATACCACGTTCCACCATCCGGGCAGTGGCGCCAATGTGATCACCACGGACAACTCCGACTGGGCAACTAACTGTCCCGAATACAAAGTCACGGCGGTACAGGTGACTAAAGTGAGCAGTCCATCAAGTTGGCAGCAGCGTTTTGAGAAGTTTACAGAACAGCAGCTGAGTTTTGTGGCGCAGGTATCTGTATTGTTATTGCCAAAG
>LUKI01000087.1 GCA_001593685.1 Gammaproteobacteria bacterium F7 | reverse complement strand
GCTTCTGATAAGGCATTATCCACAAAGGTTTGATAGCAAGCCCGCAGATTTAGGCATTTCAATTTACGACCTGCCACTACCATCGCGTTCTCGCAAGCAAGACGACGAAGACATCTACGCGGCCATTCGAAATTACACGTCCCTGCAAATTAAAAAGCGCCTGCATGAAACATTAGAAATACCGCCTCTATCGGCAACCGCACAAAAAATTCTTAATCTCAGCGCCGACCCAAATGCCGACATTGAAGACTTAGTCGATATTATTGAGCTTGACCCCAGCCTCGCCGCACAGGTCGTCGGTTGGGCCGCGTCACCCTATTACTCGGCGCCCGGCAAGGTAACCTCTATCCATGATGCAATTGTGCGCGTACTTGGCTATGACCTGGTATTAAATCTGGCGCTTGGTTTAGCCATGGGGCAAAGTTTACCTGTACCCCAAAACGGAGCCTGTGCTATCTCCTCGTTCTGGCGCCAAGCGATTTATTGCGCCCTGACAATGGAAAAGCTGAACCGCATCACCCCGCCCAGCAAACGTGGCCAAGCCGGTTTTGCTTATTTAGCCGGTTTAATGAACAACTTTGGTTATCTGATTTTTAATCACGTGTTTCCAGCCCACTTCACGACGCTGTGCCTATACATGAACGCAAACCCACACATCAACCCAATGCACATTGAGCGTCATTTGCTTGGCATTTCCAGTGAACAAATGTGCGCTCAACTGGCTGAAACCTGGAATCTGCCGTCACCCATTAACAACGCTTTGCGCTTTAAGCAGGATCCTTATTTTGATGGTCCCGATGCCAATTATGCCAACCTGTGTTTTCTTAGCACCCGTTTACTAGCGGGCATGGGCATAGGCGGGTTGCCAAAGGAAAATATCCCCGTCGCGCTCTATGACGCTCTGGAGCTGGACCGTGAAAAAGTCGACGAACTGGTTGGTGAGCTGCTCGCTTCTCAGGATGAAATTGAAATGATGCTCTCCAGTCTGGCCGCTTAATCTCGGCCAGACGAGACTTTTCATTCGCCGAACTTTATAATCTGCGCTTATCTTAACACCTGCTGCAACCCCCCGGCGGCCGACAACCGTCACCCTTCAGGAACCGTTAATCTTGCGCCAAGCCTTATCCAGTGACTTATCGATTAACCTCAATCGCTGGCATCATTATCAGCGTAATCCGTTGGTACAAATCAATCCCCTTTGGCGTAGCTGGCTTTTAGATCAGGGCTCCCTGACCAAACGCCTCATTCAAGCCAGCGGCGGTGACTTTCAGGTTCGCAAATTATTCCAGGGCTGGCAGCGTCCAACCCGCTCAGAAGCCCAATGTCTCGGATTAGAACCCCGTCAACTCGCCCTGGTCAGGGAAGTTGAGTTAATTTGCAAAGGCGTGCCCTGGGTTTACGCCCGTAGCGTCTTTCCCCAGCACACTCTCACTGGTCGCCTGCGCAGTCTAAAAAAACTCGACACTCGACCACTCGGTGCACTGCTATTTAGCAACCCCACTATGGAACGAACCCATTTTGAAATAGCCGCGCTTAGCAATAAGCGGCTGCAAAACTATTTTTCCGAGCAAAGCGAGGCTTTTGCCTGGGGTCGGCGCTCACTCTTTTTTCTCGATGAAAAACCATTGCTGGTGGCAGAAATATTTCTGCCTGCACTGGAGCAGCATGCTCGCTCAAATTCAACTACACTTGGCAGTGACGATTAACTGCGCAAACGGCTAACCCTCTGTGTCAAAAACGCCTTCATTACTCACCACACTTAGCAATCAATTATCCGATTACGCGCTGCTGATGCGCCTGGAAAAACCCATCGGGATTTATCTCTTACTGTGGCCAACACTTTGGGCTCTTTGGATTGCAGCCAACGGCTTCCCCGACCCCAAAATCCTGATGATTTTTGTCGCTGGCGTCATACTGATGCGTAGCGCCGGCTGTGTAATTAACGACTTTGCCGACCGTAAAATTGATCGTCATGTAGCGCGCACCAAAGATCGCCCGATCACCAGTGGCCGGGTATCCAGCACCGAAGCACTGACACTGTTTGCCACGCTAACACTGATTGCTTTTTTGCTGGTGCTGATGACCAACTTGCTCACCATTGGCCTCTCTGTCATTGCTGCGCTGCTGGCAACCAGCTACCCGTTCATGAAACGTTATACCTATCTGCCACAACTGGTGTTAGGCATGGCCTTTGGCATGAGCATCCCCATGGCCTTTGCTGCGCAAACCGGCGAAGTACCAGCAATTGCCTGGCTTATCTATACGGCTAATGTGCTATGGACGCTAACCTACGACACAATGTACGCCATTACGGATCGGGAAGATGACCTGAAAATCGGTGTAAAATCGACGGCCATTCTATTTGGCGAACATGATCGCTTAATCCTGGCAATACTGCAGCTACTGACCTTGCTCGCTCTTTTTATTACGGGCCAACAGCTTGCCCTTGGTGGCTGGTTTTATACCGGGCTTTGGCTTGCGGCAGCACTATTTATCTACCACCAATTTCTAATAAAAGATCGCGATGGAGCCCTCTGTTTTAAGGCTTTTCTACATAACCATTGGGTAGGGTTGGTTATTTTTCTCGGCATTCTTCTGCACTTCGGTTATCAGGGCCAATAAAGTCAGCAACCGCCAAAAAAGCAGACTAAACTTTAGAGGAGAAGGGGCTAAAAATAACCAATTTTAAAGGAACTAAAACGTGAAACATTTACTCAGCCGTGAAGTTTTAAACTACACCATTGATGGCTGCTTTGTGGGTGACATCATTAATTTCAATGAGATTATCGCTGTCAAAACAATGCGTGAGGTACTGGCAAACGATGACTCCTTTTGCCATTGTGACACCTGCATTGAGGACACCTATGCCTTAGCCATGAACAGTTTGCCTTCTCGTTACATTCAGGTAACCAGTGAAGATAAATACACTCAAAGCGAAGACTATATTGATGACCAGAAGGTCCGTGAAAGTATCATTAAGGCAATGGAACAGGTCAGGGCAGCACCAAACCATTAATCAGCATTAGAATGCCATCACTCGCCGAGCTTGAAATCAACCATCATTTCATTTGCAAGCGCTTCAAAATCATCCTGTAGGTCTGTCAGATCAATATTTTCTGGCACCTGCAGGGTGGCCGAACCAATAAATAACATCTCGCCCGACATGGAAGCGCTTTCTATACGCGACTCGAGAGCTTCCAGGTTAATACCTCGCTGCGCCAATAACCCCGTAATTTCACGAATGATACCCGGTCGATCCTGACCAACCATTTCCAAATGAAATTCCTGACATACAAGGGCCGCTGGTAACTCGATTCGCTCCACCCAAACTCTAATGCCCTGAGCGGTTAATGCATTTAAATCGGCCGTGAAAGCCTCCTGCACACGACAGGGGAGTTCGACCACTGAAATGCCGGCAAACTTACCCGCCATGGTGACCATTTTACTCTCCGTCCACTCACCCCCGTGCTTGGTAATCACCGCTGACAACGCGTTGAGAATACCCGTCCGATCCTCACTCATCACGCCTAACACTAATGTGCACCTCATCTCAGCCTCCTGACTCATCCCACATTATTGCTGATGCATGCTCAATTAGATTTATAAACTTAACCCCAGCTTAAAAAATACTTTAGCATGGGCCAATCATGAATTGCGAACCACCTCGTACCGCGCTATTAAAAAACGCGACCGAAGCCGCGCTTTAAAATGACAGGAGACCTGCTCCCGCCGATAGAAGATTACCGGAGGGGTAGCTTTACTACCCCTCCCCAAAGCACCTAACGAACCACTGTCACGGGACAGTGCGCCTTGTGAATAATGCTGCTTGAAACTGAACCAATCACCAGCCTAGGAATGCCCTTACGTCCATTTGAACCGGTCACAATCAGATCACAGTTTTCCTGCTCCGCGTAACTCACCACAACCTTGGCTGGATCATGCCCATCCAACGTCACAAAAACCGGTTTATTGACACCTTTTGCAGCAGCAGTCGCTGTGGCCTTTTCAAGAACCTGGTGATTACGTGCATCAACTTCCTCAATAATCAGCATGTCAAAATGCGCTGGATTATTGAGGTCAGCCTGAGTCACCGGGCTAACGTGAACGAAGTGCAGCTCAGCACCTAAAGCATTGGCTAAATCACAGGCAAAAGCCTCCGCTTTTCGTGATACTTCAGTCTCATCAGTCGTACATAATATCTTCTTCACAAAAAATCTCCTTGTGTGTCTATTAGCCAAAAATGGAGTTAGACGTTACAACAACTGCAACACCTATAACTAATACCACATATGGCAATATACCGGCTTTTTTCTCACCTGTTTTACCATCAACCTCAACATCAGAAAGCATGTTGGCAGGGAACTTGCCGCCATCCTGAATATAGTGACGGTAGCAGAACACAGGAATAATCATCGCAATCACCACGATACCTGTCATCAAGGTACCCGCACCCCAAACGTTGGCGCCAGCCCCCATAAATACCAGGTTAACGAAGGACAGTACGACACCGATTGCCAGAATAGCGGTCGGCGCTCTCCATGGGCGATGTACGTGGCCGTTATCCATACGGTGAATCCAGCCTGCATTCAGGTTAAGGAAGTTAAAGATGATGTAACAGCAGTTAGACACCGCCAGTACAAACAGGTAATCAGACATTAACAACAGAATCAGGTTAAAACCCAGATCGGTCCACATACCAGCAGTTGGCGCACCATGGTGGTTAACGCGTGACAGATACTTAGGCAACCAGCCATCCACAGAACCCTGATAAAGAGTACGTGAAGAACCCGCCATGGAAGTCATTACCGCGAGGATCAGCGCAAAGATCAGCATGATTACAACAACATTGCCGATGAAAGCGCCGCCGCCAACCATGCCTGCCATTGCTGCTGCAACGCCAGTACCGTCAACAATACCATCCTCCAGCATACCTTCTACACCCAGTACGCCCTGGAAAGAGAATGGGATAACGGTGTAAGCGAAGATACACAGCAGACCCGCGAAGAAAATCGCCTTGAAGGTATCAGTCTTGGGGTTTTTGAACTCACTGGTGTAACAGATCGCCGTTTCAAAAGCATAGGTAGACCATGCAGCGATGAACATACCACCCAGGAACAGCGTCCAGCCATCAATATCCCAGGACCACTTGCTTGAATCCATGATGATGCTGCCATCAGCACCGTAGGCGATAGGCGCAAAGGGTGAGAAGTTAGCCGCAACAATGTCGCCGCTGATAATAGGTACAACACCAATTAACAACAGTGGAATCAATACCGCAATCGCCATCACTGTCTGGATCTTGGCCAGACGGGAGATACCGTGATGCTGGGCAAAGAAGACCACCAGCAGAATCGCTGCACCCAGAATAAACGTGGCATCGATACGCAGGCTTAGACCCTCTTTAAGACCGCTTAAGTCTAGCAACGTGAGCTGCCAAGTCACAATCGCAGCATCAGCAGGGAATAACGCGTTGAGGATATAACCCGCCGCGATACCCACACCAATTGCCAAAACTGGCGACCAGGCCAACCAGTTACACCATACTGAAACCGGCGCAATTAATTTACTATAACGTAACCATGCCGCGGCACCGTAAACCGATGCGCCACCTGATTTGTTCGGAAACAGGCCGGCAATTTCAGCGTAAGTAAAGGCCTGCAAAAAACCGAAACATACTGAAATCGTCCACACTAACCAGGACGGCACACCCACCGTCGCAGCAATGCCCCCAATTGAAAACAACACCAGTGCTGGAACACCGGCAGCAACCCAAAACGCCCCTTGCCAAGAGATAGATCGTTTTAACCCCCCCTCCTGACCTGAGCCGCTTGCACCTCCGACACCGCCGGCTGGCACGCTTGCTTGTTCTGACATACACATTCCCTCATATTATTTTTTAATTATTGTGCCAATCACTTCCTGGCACTTAAGTCGCTGGTGAAAATCACCCCCCCTTCTTGCACTGCTTAGCGTTACCGGCACGCACTTTCACCCAACAAACAAATACCAATCGCTTTCGCTTGCTCATAAGGTGAGGAGTCCGCAACCCGGCAAGATAAACCCCACAACCAGGCACGATCCCGTTAATAAAACGAGGTATTGACAAAAAGAACAACTCGTATAAATACCTATTCACCTCCCCCTTTATTTATATAAAAGTCTTAATAAGCACATGCTTTATACCTGGTGCGAGACTTTGATCCTCAGCTATTTCGGGGCATTAACTAAGATCGGTGCTGGTTCCTGAAAACGACTAAACACTACCCCAGAAAACCTCTACCTAACCACGTAAAAATACCTATCCCATTACGGTATACACCAATTGTGATAGTGCCATTACTGCGGATAGGTTAGTGATCCGAGGTTTTTTATTAATTACAAAGCATTAATTCTTACGCTCATAAAACCAGTTATTAGCGAAAAACCAGATTTTAATGCTGCAAAAAAAGGGGGGCATTAACCAAGCAGTAACTTATTTCAACACTACAAGAGTTATTCCTAAATCAAGGGGGAAAAATGTCTAATAACATTAACGACCGCATCAACTCGATGTTTAACAGAGACAGGTTATTTGCCACGCTGATTCTAGTGGCGCTGTGGATAACCATTGCTTTTGTTTACATCCAAATCAGCAAGCAGGTAACTGATAGCAACATTCAGATCACCCTGACCATCGGCGCGCTATTACTTCTGCTTTTCAATACCGCTTCCATCATTGCCATGTTGAGGCACTACGCCCAAGACAAGGACTTCATCTATGAAATTGATATTCGTCACTTGGATGAGGCTAAAGCCCGTAAAGCGAACAATAGCCTTGCTTCTCAGGCACCCCAAAAGTCTTCTGGAGATTAACTATGTCGAATCGATACAAACCACCCGTCCAAGCCGGGTTTGGGCAGTTTTTTGACAGTATTTTTATTTTGGTACTGGTGTATTTGGCCC
>LUKI01000086.1 GCA_001593685.1 Gammaproteobacteria bacterium F7 | reverse complement strand
GCTTTATTGATCATAATTAAATGCAGGTGATTGGGTTGAAAGCTTTAATGTCAATCGTTACTGGCTTGGTGCTTTGCTATCTCTTGCTGTCAAGCAAGGCGTTTGCTTGTGATATTAAGGTTTTTCAGGCCTATGTGCGAGCAACGCCGCCGGGTGTAAATACGGCAGCCGCTTATTTGACCTTAGGTAACTTCGCCGATCAAAAATGTGTATTGGTTGGTGTGATTTCTAATCGAGCAAAGCAAGTGATGATCCACCAAAACCAGTTGCAGGGTGATATGATGCATATGCGACACCTTTCGCAGCTAGAAATTTTGGGGCGTAGCCGCTTTACGTTTAAACCTGGCGGCCACCACTTGATGCTGAGCGGCTTGTCTGAAGCGTTAAAAGAAGGACAACAGCTGACGCTCAAGCTGCAGTTTGAAAGTGGCCAGGTGCTGGTTGTGCGTTTACCGGTTTTGGCCGTTGGTCAAGAGCCAGATGACATGCTTAATTATTAAAAAATAAACGATTATCTAGGATTACGGAGTCAGATAAAAATGCGGTTAATAGTTGGAGCGGTAGTTGGTGTCCTGTTGGTATTGTTTACCGGGCTTGCACTTTACTGGAGTAACGAACCCGATCATTTTGATGTGCTGGCACGAGCCAATGCCGCTGCAGAAGCTAATAATGAGCAAGTGGTTGTTGGCTATACCACCACTAATACGTTGATCGAGGTTGCTAATACGTTGCTGGATAAAAACGGGGGCTATATTTCCAATGATGTTATGCCGCCAGGTGTGATGCTGGATAATATTGCCAACTGGGAGTTCGGTGTGCTGGTGCAGGTACGTGATTTGGCGCGTGCATTGCGCAAAGATTTTAGCCGCTCTCAGTCACAGTCCCGCGAAGATCCTGACCTGGCTTTAGCTGAACCTGAACTGCATTTTGACAGCCAAAGCTGGATGTTCCCTTCCTCTGAGCACGAATATCAAACGGGGTTGACTTCGCTGCGCCGTTATTTGAGCCGATTGGCAGACACCGCGTCCAGTGACGCACAGTTTTATGCGCGCGCTGATAACCTGCGTAATTGGTTTGGTGATATTGAAACCCGTCTGGGAAGCTTGTCTCAACGCCTTAGTGCCAGTGTAGGGGCGCGCCGCCTGAATACCGACTTGTCCGGTGATGCGGTCGCGGAGCAGTCGACTCCAACAGGTGAGGAAGTAACCGTTAAGACCCCTTGGTCGGAAATTGATGATGTGTTTTATGAGGCGCGCGGCACCACCTGGGCGCTGCTGCATATGCTTCGAGCTGTTGAGGTGGATTTTGCACAAACATTGCAGCGTAAAAATGCATTGATTAGTCTGCGGCAAATTATCCGTGAGCTTGAGGGCACCCAGCATTCTCTTAGCAGTCCGGTTATTTTGAATGGCAGCGGCTTTGGACTGTTTGCTAATCACTCTCTCGTGATGGCTTCGTACATCGCTCGAGCTAATGCGGCGATGATTGATCTACGTGAGTTGCTGGCGCAAGGTTAAAAGAGTCTATGCGTGTGGCTGTGATAGGTTGGTGTGGTAATGCCCGCAATGGGGCGTTAATTTTTTATCGGTAGCCATCACAGCACGTTGGCAAGTAAGACAGGTTTACTATGAGCGCGGGCCCAGGTAATTGGATTTCGTCTTCCCTGACTCGGGAGACCATTCTCAAAATGGGTCTGCGCGTCTCGTTGATTGTTACGGCTGTGGCGCTGCTCAGCTATTGGCATATCTCAGTTACTCTTGAAGAGCAAACCTACGATAGTCTGCAAAATTACATTACCGAGCGAGGCCAAAAGGAAAGTAATATTTTTCTGTTGGCTGAAGACAACCATAAAGTTTTCCGTAATGCCTTTCTCGAAGCCTGGTTAAAAGCTGTAAAACAGCCATCGGCGGAGCGTTTTGAACAATTGTTCTTTGAGCCTGGTGATGGGACCTGGCGCCTTAGGCCTGCGTTGTTTCGTGGTGTTTACCGCCCCGATGGCACAAAAAGTAGCAATATCACCGGCTATGTAGGAAAAGGGGTTGAGGTTGACCCTGCCATGCGCAGTCGACTGCTGCTTGCGTACGACATGATTGATCGCTATGCCGAAGGCTGGACGCACCGCTTCCCGACCCTTTATGTCACCATGCCCGAAAATGCCATTCTCATCCACTGGCCCTATTTGCCCTGGGGGCTGGAGGCAGATGCCAATCTTGATATTAATAATGAGGAGTGGGGTTATATCTCAGATCCTCGGCATAACCCTTCCCGGGAGGCCGCTTGGACGGGGCTATTTTATGATGTGCCTGCCGAACACTGGATGGTGTCTTTGAAAACACCTGTTGAGATTGATGGTGAGGTGTTATTGGATATTGGACACGATATTTTACTTAACGATGTGTTTGAAAGGGTGGTGAATGATCACCTTAAGGGGGCTTACAATTTTATTTTTCGCACTGATGGCCGCTTAATTGCACATCCTGAGTTCTTCTCCAATCAAGCACTGGTAGAGGAAGCAGTGGCTGGTAGAGCCTTTCAGATATCTGACCTGCATGATAACAGCCTTATAAATGCCGCCCGACTTATTACCTCAGCAGAGGGAACCTTTGAGGGGGTGGTGCTGGATGACAAGCAGGGCGATGCGCTGCTTGCGGTGTCACGTATTCAAGGTCCTGATTGGTATTTTGTAACGGTGTACCCCAAGCAGCTGATTTCTTCGACTGCACTTGAGGCGGCCTACTTTATTTTTCTGCTTGGCTTTTTCTCTATTATCATCGAAGTGTTGATGCTTTACCTTGTGCTGAATAATCAAGTGATCAAGCCGCTTGAATATTTCGTTAATGTGGCAAAAAAGATTACTCAAGGTGATTTTGACCTGCGTATGGGACACCGGAAAGACGATTACAGTCAGCGGCCAAACGAAGTGGGCGTGTTAACCCGGTCGTTATCCGAAATGGCCGAAACCATTCATACCAATGATGAGCGGCTTGAAAGGGAAGTAGAGCAGCGTACGCAGGCTCTTAATGAAACTAATCAAGCGTTGCTCGGTGAGATTGCGGTTCGACGTCAACTGGAAGAAAAGCTGCGAGAGCAGATCAATATTGACTCGCTAACGGGCGTGTATGGGCGTTCATATTTTCTGCAGTTGGGGAATCTGGAATTTAAGCGGAGCCAGCGAGAAGGAAACTCCCTGTTTGCGGTGATGATTGATATCGATCTCTTTAAAAATATCAATGACACCTATGGGCACTCTGCCGGTGATGCGGTGCTTAAGCGGTTTGCATTGGTGTGTCAGGAATGTTTGCGAGAAATTGATATTTTTGGACGCTTGGGCGGAGAAGAGTTTGCGTTGGTTGTTGCTGGCGTTGATGAGCCAGAAGCCTATGAGATTTGTGACCGTATTCGGGCGTCGTTAGAAAAAACGGAAGTCGTCACCGAAGAGGGGGTTATTAAGTTAACCGCTAGTTTTGGATGTGCCGCCTTAGAGGAAGGTGACGAAGGGCTTGATGCGATATTGAGTCGTGCCGATAAGGCGCTGTATGAAGCTAAGGAGAAAGGTCGAAACCAGGTCGTGATGCGGGTGATAAGTTAGCGTTGGTTAGCGGGTACAAAAAAGGGCCGCATTTGCAGCCCTTTTTGCTTTTTCTGGTCAGCACAAGATTGGCCAACCTTAAAAATTAGCCGTTAGCTTTGTTGTAGGCTTCAACGCTTACTTCAATCGCTTTACGTGCTGCGTCTGCGTTATCCCAGCCTTCAACCTTAACCCACTTGCCATCTTCAAGTGTTTTGTAGTTTTCGAAGAAGTGTTTGATTTGGTTAACCAGTAGCTCAGGCAGGTCGTCGATTTCCTGTACGTCTTTGTATACTTTGGTCAGTTTGTCATGAGGAACAGCAACCAGTTTAGCGTCTTCGCCGGCTTCGTCAGTCATGTTCAGGATACCTACAGGGCGGCAGCGAATCACGGAGCCAATCGCAACAGGATAAGGAGCAACAACCAGCACGTCCAGCGCATCGCCATCGTCAGCCAGCGTGTTATTGATGTAGCCGTAGTTAGCTGGGTAGAACATTGGCGCAGTCATGAAACGATCAACGAAAACAGCATCGTGCTCTTTTTCAATTTCGTATTTAACTGGGCTGCTTTCAGCCGGAATTTCAATAACAACGTAGATGTCGTTAGGGATGTCTTTACCTGCAGGGATAGTGCTGAAGCTCATGTGTATTTCCTGATTAAGAGTTAAAAATAGTTGTTAGTCCCGAATCGAGTTTTCGAGACTGCCGTGAATTTGAGGCCGCGCATTATAATGTGTTGCGCGGCTAAATACCAATTTTGACCAAATAGTGACTGATTAACAGTGACTTATGGATTAAGTCTCAGTTATTTGCTTGGTTCAAAGGTCGGCAGCTTTTTCTCCGCCAGCTGGTTTTTCAGCTTCACATATTTAGGTAAACCATTTTCGTAGGGCGGATAGGCTTCACCTTGAATCAGCGGCTGTAGATAAGCGCGTGCTTCGTCGGTGATATGGAAGCCGTCTTCAGTAATAAAGCTGCGCGGCATCATTTTTTCAACGTTAGCCACTTCAGATAAAGGCGCTTCGCCAATGTGCCAGGTATAAGGTGCGTCTGCTTCTCGTACGATGACGGGCATGACGGCATTTTTGCCCTCAATGGCCAACTCCACGGCCGCTTTACCAACCGCGTAGGCTTGGTCGACATCGGTTTTGGAGCTGATGTGGCGTGCTGAACGCTGCAGGTAGTCAGCAATAGCATAGTGATATTTCAGCCCCAGACCGTCACGAACCATGTTGGCCAGCGTGGAGGCGACGCCGCCCAGCTGGGTGTGGCCGAAGGCGTCTTTCATGCCGGCATCGGCAACAAAGGTGCCGTCTTCGTATTGTGCGCCTTCAGAAGCAACCACGACGCAGTAGCCTTGTTCATCAACGGCCTTTTGTACACGACCCAGGAAGGCCTCTTTGTTGAAGGCAATTTCCGGGAACAGAATGATGTGCGGTGGATCGCCGGCTTTTTCGCTGGCTAAACCACCTGCGGCAGCAATCCAGCCAGCGTGACGGCCCATCACTTCGATGATGAAAACTTTGGTGGAGGTTTCGTACATGGATTCAATATCCAGGCTTGCTTCACGCGTCGATACAGCAATGTATTTTGCAACCGAGCCAAAACCGGGACAGGTGTCTGTAATTGGCAGGTCGTTATCCACGGTTTTGGGAACGCCGATACAGGTGATTGGGAAGCCCATTTTTTCACTGAGTTGGGATACCTTGTAGGCCGTGTCGGAGGAGTCGCCGCCACCGTTGTAGAAGAAGTAGCCAATATCGTGGGCTTTGAAGACTTCAATCAGACGCTCGTATTCCGCGCGGTGAGTGTCCATGTCTTTGAGTTTGTAGCGACAGGAGCCAAAGGCGCCGCCGGGCGTGTGCAGCAGGGCGGCGATGTCGGCGTCGGATTCCAGCGAGGTATCAATCAGGTTTTCGTTCAATGCCCCTAAAATGCCGCTGGCACCGGCATAGACTTTGCCGATTTTATCACTGTGCTGGCGAGCAGTTTCAATCACACCGCAGGCGGTGGCGTTAATAACGGCAGTAACACCGCCGGACTGGGCATAAAAGGCATTCTTTGGCATAAACGTTTACCTGAAAGTGAGGGCTATAAATCAGCGGGCAATCATACTTGATTGAGCTTTTTTTTGCATGGCTGAAGCGGGCGAGAGGCTAAAATTTATTGGGCTTTAAAAGTCATCCTCGGCATAATGATTGGCATTATTGGACGATGGGCTAAAAATTAATGCATATACATATTCTTGGAATCTGCGGCACCTTTATGGGCAGCCTGGCGATTTTGGCGAAAGAGCTGGGTTATCGGGTCAGTGGTTCGGATCAAAATGTCTACCCGCCCATGAGTACGCAGCTTGAGGAAGCTGGCATTGAGCTGATTCAGGGGTATGACCCGGAGCAATTAAAAAATGGCGCTGACCTGATTGTGGTGGGTAATGCCATGTCACGTGGCAATCCAGCCGTTGAGTATATGCTTAACCACAATCTTCCCTATATCTCTGGCCCCCAGTGGCTGGCCGAGCATGTCTTGAAAAATAAATGGGTGCTGGCGGTGGCGGGCACTCACGGTAAAACCACGACGGCAAGTATGTTGGCCTGGGTACTTGAATATGCCGGTATGAAGCCGGGTTATTTGATTGGTGGTGTACCCAAAAACTTTGAGGTGTCAGCACGACTTGGTGAAACGGACTTTTTTGTTATTGAGGCCGATGAGTACGATACCGCTTTTTTTTGATAAGCGCTCCAAATTTGTGCATTACAAACCGCGCACGGCGGTGTTGAATAACCTTGAGTTTGACCACGCTGATATTTTTGACGATCTGGCTGCCATTCAGCGTCAGTTTCATCATTTGGTGCGTATTATTCCTGCGCAGGGGCGGATCATCGTGCCGCAGGCCGATAGTCATCTTGCCGATGTGCTGGCGATGGGATGTTGGACGCCGGTGGAAACCGTCGGGAGCGATGGCGCTAACTGGTGCGCGAAGCCCTTAACACCGGGTGCCGACCGGTTTTTGGTTAGTCTTGATGGACAGGCCATGGGCGAAGTGAACTGGGTGCATGGCGGTCAGCATAATATGAATAACGCGCTAGTGGCGATTGCGGCGGCGCGCCATGTTGGTGTTGTGCCAGAACAGGCGGTTGCTGCATTGTGTGAATTTGGTGGCGTGAAGCGGCGTATGGAAAAACTTGGTGAAGTGGCGGGCATCAGTCTTTACGACGACTTTGCACATCACCCAACGGCCATTGAAACCACGCTGGACGGGCTGCGCAAACGAAGCGGTGACAAGCGAATTTTTGCCATTATTGAACCACGCTCTAATACCATGCGTTTAGGGGTCTATAAGGATAAGTTGGCGCCGGTGTGTGCCAATGCCGATCAGGTG
>LUKI01000085.1 GCA_001593685.1 Gammaproteobacteria bacterium F7 | reverse complement strand
TTGATGTGTTTTGCCCAAAGCTCCGTTGCATCATAGATGTTGCTGATATTGGCTTGGCGTATCTGGTTTGTATTACAAGTGCCCATCATTAATGCACGTTTGTAGACCTCTTCAATGGAGGTTTTTTGTGCAAAACGGTTATGTTTATCTTCAACGATGATGTTCAAAAGCTGGTTGCTTTCGGCAATCAAATAAAGCTGGTGCAGTTCATGCCAGGCTTTTGCTGGCGCGGCAATATACAAGTGATAGGCGCGAATAATCATCTGCGCGGTGATCCGCATCGCGTGATAAATTGCTTGCGTGGTAATTTTTTTCGGTTTTTTGGATAACAGCGATTGGCTGAGTTTTTTGCGATCGTGGATGACTGCTTTGTAGGCAATCATTAGATGGTTATCTAGCGCCATGGCAAGTTTTGTGACTTTGCGTGCCTTGGGTGGTAACAGTATGGGTTGATTGAGATAGTGCTTGCTTAAGCGTTGGCAAACCTGCTGAATGGCCGGGCGTAAGATCTCAGTCAATTTGAAGCGTGCTTCAGGGTTAATCGTGAGCTGATTTAGCTCGATAATGGCGTGATAGAGCTGACGTGATGCTTCGCCCAGGTTTGCCATTGGTAGTTGCTGAACCCATTCGGTTAAATGGTTGGTAGTGGGTTCACAAAAGGACAGGGTTCGAAGCGTTTGCTCCGGGATCAAAAACTGCCCTTGGATTATGTTTTCTGACATTCAAAATCCCAATAGTTAAAGTCGACCCGCTATTAGATCATAGTTTTATCGTATAGGGGGCAACGCGACGCTTGAAATGCGTACAGTTGGTTAAAATATAGCCCAACCTTGGCCTTTAGCCAGTAACTGTGTGAGTGAATCCCAAAATATCGACTAAGTCTCTGAAATTAAGCGACTACAACAGTGGTAGGAGGGCGGTTTTGGCGACTTCGCCGGGCTGCTCAAAAACCAGTTTTGGGACAAGAAATCCTGGTAATTTAGCGGCAATTTTACCTGCCAGCTGTCTGGCCTGGGTTTTATCAAGATCAAAATGAGCGGCACCCTGAACCTTGTCCAACAGGTGTAGATAATAAGGCATTACGCCGACCTCAAACAGGCGCTCGCTGAGATCAATCAGGGTCTTTGGATCGTCATTTACGCCCTTTAACAGTACGCTTTGGTTAAGGAGTGTTACGCCGTGTTGGCGCAGGCGCTGTAGGGCTTGCTCTGTTGGTTCATCGATTTCATTGGCATGGTTGCAGTGAATGACCATGACCGTTTGTAAATGTGTTTCGGTCAGCCAGTCGAGCAGCTCAGTGGAAATGCGTTGCGGGATAACGACAGGTAAGCGGGTATGAATACGCAGGCGTTTTACGTGGGGAATGTCGGCGATGGCGCGCGTCAGTTGTCGAAGCTTTGTATCGCTGTTGAGTAGCGGGTCGCCGCCGCTGTAAATGACTTCCGTAATGCTGCTGTTGTGGCGGATATAGTCGAGCGCCTGTTGCCATTCGGCCATACTGTTTTGGTTTTCATGGTAGGGAAATTCACGACGAAAACAGTAGCGGCAGTTGATCGCGCAGGCGCCGGTTAGTATGAGTAATACACGACCATGATATTTATGGATGATGCCCGGTAACCGGTTGCTGGTGGCTTCATCCAGTGGGTCGCTGATATAACCCGGCGTTGGTTGTTGCTCCACATTGAGCGGTAGCACTTGGCGTAGCAAGGGGTCATTTGGATTGCCCTGCTGAATGCGGTCAGCATAGGGGCGTGGTACACGTAATGGAAAGCTTGGTGAGCCAGTATCGAGCCCCTCAATATCATCAGCACAATTGCCGGTGTAGGTTAGCAGGTCGTTAACATTGGAAATTGCCCTTGAAAGCTCAGATTGCCAACTTATGGAGTGTATAAGTTGCTCGCTTCGGGGTATTATTGGGCACATTTTTTATGTCCGTTAGGCGTTAAGTTATTTTAGGTGTGAGACGATATGGCAAACTATTCTACCAATGAATTCCGTTCAGGTCTTAAGGTTCTTCTTGATGGCGACCCCTGTAGCATTCTTGAAAATGAATTCGTAAAGCCGGGTAAAGGACAAGCCTTTAACCGTGTAAAAATGCGTAACTTGAAAACCGGTCGTGTTTGGGAACGTACCTTCAAATCTGGTGAGTCGCTGGAGGGCGCGGACGTCATGGATTTGGATATGGAGTACCTGTATACCGACGGTGAGTTTTGGCACTTCATGATGACGGACGGCTCCTTTGAGCAGCATGCTGCTGATGCTAAAGCCGTTGCCGATGTCATTGACTGGTTGAAAGAGCAGGATGTTTATACCGTCACGCTTTTCAATGGTGCTGCTCTGGCGGTTGCCGCGCCTAATTTTGTGGAGTTAGAGGTGACGGAGACAGATCCGGGCCTTAAGGGCGATACTGCACAGGGTGGAACGGTGATGTGCTGAAAATTGATACCCGTACTGGCGAGTATCAAGGGCGCGCCGGTAAATAGTTGGCGATTAACTAACACGGTTTTGTTCTGAAACCGTGTTAGATCGGTTTTCCTTACTTGAGTCCTTCCGATTGGCAGCCTACGGCATCGCTTGATGTGATGCGCTTACGTGCCCGGCTGTATCAGCAAATTCGACACTTTTTTGAGCAGCGAGACGTATTGGAGGTGGAAACGCCTTTGCTCGGTCAGGCTGCCAGTACCGATGTGCATTTGGCGAGCCTATGCGTTGAAGCGGAAAATCAGTATCTGCAAACCTCGCCCGAATTTGCCATGAAGCGATTGCTGGCCGCTGGTAGCGGGGCAATTTATCAAATCTGCAAGTCTTTCCGGCAAGGTGAAAGCGGCAAGCGTCATAATCCTGAGTTCACCATGTTGGAGTGGTATCGTCCGGGCTTTGATTACCTTCAGTTGATGGCGGAAGTGGCCGAGCTGGTTAATCTCCTGCTTGGAGAACGCTCTGTTCGCCAGCTTTCCTATCGCGATGCCTTTGTAGCGGTGCTGGGGGTGGACCCTCATCGAGCGGATGCCGATGTGCTGGTTGGATTGGCAAAACGACACACTGGTTATGTTGCCGATGGGGACGATGTCGATACTCTGCTAGAGCTGCTGATGTCGCAGGTGATTGAGCCGACGCTTGGCTGTAATGAGTTGACCTTTATTTATGATTATCCGGCCAGCCAGTGTGCGTTAGCGAAAGTGGCGGTTGACGCACAGGGTGCCGCCGTTGCGCAGCGTTTTGAGCTTTATGTTGAGGGCGTCGAACTGGCTAATGGTTATTATGAGCTCACCGATGCCGATGAGCAGTTGCAACGTTTTATGGCTGATCTTGATGAGCGCAAGCGGCGTGGATTGGTGACCTTGCCCGCAGATCAAAAACTGTTGGCGGCTTTGCAAAGCGGCATGCCCGATTGTGCCGGTGTGGCGCTGGGGTTGGATCGCCTATTAATGTTGATGGCGGGCGCCGACTCAATACGTGACGTGATTACTTTTCCAACTGACCTTGCCTGAAACGCTTCGGTATTGCCGGCACTGGGTCTGTACAGTCCGGCTTTAACAAGACCCTCAGGTTGCTGACGTGCCTAATAACTGTCCCATGCGTACGGGTTGATCAGCGCATAGCGCCTGCTCCCAGTTCATGGCGTCTTTACCAAACAGTAAAATGACGGTGGAACCGAGTTTAAAGCGTCCCATCTCGTCACCTTTTTCCAGGTGAATAGGGGTTTGATAATTGAGCGTCTGGCGTTGGCGCTTGGGTGGGGTGACCAGTCCAGCCCAAACGGTTTCGATACTGGCAACAATCATCGCACCCACCAGTACCATCGCCATCGGCCCGTATTCGGTATCGAATATGGCCACTGCTCGCTCGTTGCGTGAAAACAGGCTGGGTACCCGGCTGGCCGTTAGCGGGCTGACTGAAAACAGGCGGCCCGGCACATAGATCATTTTGCGCAACGTGCCGCTGATGGGCATATGGATGCGGTGATAATCCTTGGGAGACAGGTAGATAGTTGTGAACTTGCCGCCAGCAAACTCTTTTTCCAGTTCTAATGAGCCACCGAGTAAGTCGTACGTTGAAAACTCATGCCCCTTGGCTTGAAAAATACGGCCTGCTTCAATGTCGCCAATCTGACTGATTGCACCGTCCACCGGGCAGGCGATACTGCCGGTTTGTTCTACAAAGCTGCGTGCGTCAGGCTTGAGTTCGCGAGTGAAAAAATCATTAAAGTTGGCGAAGGCCGTAGGGTTGCTCTCCCGCGCTTCGGACATGTTGACCTGGTAGGATTTCACAAACCACTTTATGAGAGGGTTTTTAAACCAGGTCCAGCGGCATTCGGCAATGCAGCCAGCAAGGCGAGATAACAGGTGGTGAGGCAGCACATACTGCGCCAGCATAAATAGCCGGTCTTTAAGCGATGACATGGGCGATTAGTTTTCCACCGGTGTATCGGGGTGATTTCCCCACTCAGCCCAGGAGCCGGGGTAGGCTTTAATGCGCGGGAACTCCAGCGCTTTGCCAACTAAATAGGTGAGGCCGGAACGACGGTGGGTTTGGCAATGGGTAATGATTTCTTTGTTGCCGTGGATATGCGTTTCGTAAAGTTCTTCGCGAATGTCATCGAGATCACGCACTTTACCGTTTTCGTCGAGACAGCGTTTCCATTCGTAGTTGAGCGCGCCCGGGATATGGCCGCCTTTTTCGGCGCGTTTATCGGCACCGCTGAATTCTTCAGGCGAACGGGCATCCCAGATAATGGTGCCGTCGGCGTCCAGGTGTGCTGAAATGTGCTGCATATCTGCTTGGTGGTGAGCGGCCTGACAGTCGATGACCGCGTCGCTATGTTCACGCGTGTTGGCGCTGGTTTCCACCTCGTAACCTGCTTCCTGCCAGGCAGCAATGCCGCCGTTTAAAAAGCTGTAGCCGTGTACGTAGGAATAGCGGAAGTGACCAATCATTTCCAGCACCCAGATAAAGCGGCCAGCCCAGCAGCCATTTTGATCGTCATAGGCGACCACCAGGGTTTTAGGATCAAGTCCAAGTGAATCAAACAATGCCTTGAGGGCGGCTTTATCGGGTAATAGGCCAGTCGTTGGAGTTTCGCCGGCACAGATGGCCTGAGGCGATACGTGAACAGCGCCAGGTACATGCCCCTTCTGGTAGTTTTCTTCGCTGCTGAGGTCGACGATAAGAATTTTTTCGTGACCGATATAGGGTTTGATTTGATACGCTTCTGAAATGACGGGAAGCTGGTATATCGATAAATCCATGGTTAACGCCTGTAAATGCGGATGCTATTCATCTTCATCGCTTGTTCTAAATTGCAGCTCATGGGTGACCTGCGCCAGTCTGCTTTGGGCTGGCATTGTAACGCAGGACTGATATGCTGTCAGGCTTCATTTTTCACTGCTGGATCTGCTATTTGTGAACTTCCCGAGCCCCTTGGTTTCTGCCCGACTTATCAGACGCTACAAACGTTTTTTGGCCGATGTTGTTTTTGACGATGGCCGCGAGCTGACTGTTTATTGCCCAAATACCGGTAGCATGTTGAATTGCGCTGAGCCGAACAGTCCTGTTTGGTTATCTTATTCGGACGACCCAAAGCGTAAATACGCTTACACATGGCAGTTAGTTCAAAATCATTCTGGCGAACTTGCCTGTATTCACTCGGCACTTGCTAATAACCTTGTTAAAGAGGCCGTTGCAGCCAATAGAGTCGCTGAGTTGACTGGGTATGAGAGTATTCAAAGTGAAGTTCGCTATGGTGAAGAGAAAAGCCGTATCGATCTGCTTCTCAGCCGTGCTGATGAGCAATGCTATGTGGAAGTTAAGTGCGTGACACTGCATGTTGGCGGTGGCCAGGGTTTATTTCCCGATGCGGTGAGTGCACGCGGTAGCAAGCATTTACGAGAGCTGGCTGCGATGAAGGCTCAGGGGCATCGCGCGGTACTGTTTTTTTGCGTGCAAAATAGTGCTGTTGAGCGGGTGGCGGCGGCCGCTGATATCGATGCTAAGTATGCGCAGACGCTAGAAGAGGTTATGGCGGCTGGCGTTGAGGTGCTGGTCTATAACACGGAGATTTCCCCTGAAGGGATGGTGTTAAAGCAGCGTTTGCCTTTTATGGGCGGTGGTTAGCTTGCTGCGCTTGAAGGCAGTGGCTCCGTTAGCATAATTTGATCATCAAGCAGGGTATAGCTGATTGCCTGCAATGACTCGCCTTTGCAGGGGCCAAGTACACATTCACCGTTATTCAGTGTAAACATCGCGCCATGGGTGGAGCACTGGATGTAGGTCTCATCGTAATTCAGGAAATCGTCAGGCTGGAATTCCAGGTTCAGGCCTAGATGGGGGCAGCGATTTTCATATAAAAAAATGACGCCGTCTTTTTTCAATGCAATGACACTTAAACCGGATAACTCAAAACCACGAGTTTTACCCTCTTTTATATCATCAATGTGGCATAGGGTGATCATGGGGTTCCTCCTACCTGCTTGGCGCTCCCGGTGACCTGAAACTCATCGCGATCGGACAGGTCGGCGAATAAATCGCGGTCAAGCCGTTTTTCGTGGCTGGCAATTACGGTGGTGACCATTGAGTCGCCGGCGACGTTAACGGCTGTACGCATCATGTCCAGTAGACGATCGACGCCAAGAATCAGCGCAATGCCTTCCACCGGCAGGCCAACTTGCTGTAATACCATTGCCAGCGTAATTAAGCCAACGCCGGGTACGCCAGCGGTGCCAACCGATGCCAGGGTGGCGGTTAAGATAACCATTAAGTAGCCGGTTAAGCCAATGTCAACATTAAAGGCCTGGGCGATAAAAACGGTGGCTACGCCCTGCATGATGGCGGTGCCGTCCATATTGATAGTGGCACCAAGCGGAAGAGTAAAGGAGGCCACGGAGTTGTCTACACCAAGACGTTTTTTGGCTACGTTGAGGGTTACTGGCAGTGTTGCGCTGCTGCTGGAGGTGCTAAAGGCAAATAGCATGGCGGGGCGAATATTGCTAAAAAAGGCCAGTGGGCTAAGACGAGCCAGCAGTGATAGTAAAATTGAGTAAACACCAAGGCCGTGTAGTAG
>LUKI01000084.1 GCA_001593685.1 Gammaproteobacteria bacterium F7 | reverse complement strand
CGATAAAATTGAGCGCTGTTTGCGCATCATCTTCATCGGCTTGAGTGCCATAGGGGAGGCGGACCGCAATGAATTGGTATTCGTTACCGCCTTGCTCGGCATTCAGTTCGTTTATGGCAAGTTGGGCAAGGCGCCCGCAGGTGGTGGAGTCAACGCCACCGCTAATGCCCAGCACTAAATGCTTGAGGCCTGATTGTTTAAGTTGGTCCTTAATGAAATCAATGCGTCGTTTGATTTCCTGGGACGGATCAATCACAGGTTTAACCTGCATGGCCTCGATAATGTCTATCGTTTTCATATTCTGTAATGTCAGAGGTGATTTACTCGGACGTGCCGTCTTCGCCAAATAAACCAAAGCTGAGTCGGTTCAACCAGGAGCGTTTTTGTTTCACCTGACCATCTTCAATTTTGAAGTTGCCAGTCTCATCAAGACCTGCGTAATTAGGGGCGTTCTGGCTGAGGATTTTCTGAGTTTGGTTGACTAAATCGGTCAATCCTAGCTGTTGGTACCCCTGAATCATCAGGGCCAAACCATCGGGTACTGAGGGTGTCGTCGGATAGTTTTCAACCACATAACGACCACGGTTGGCGGCAGCAATCCAGGCTTTACGCTTGATGTAGTATTGCCCAACATGGATTTCATGTTCGGCTAACTGGTTGCGTAGATAAATCATCCGTGCACGGGCTTCGTCGGCGTATTGGCTGTCCGGGAAACGGTTTAGCAAGATGCCAAAGTCGACGAGGCTTTGGCGGGCTGCCCCCATATCGCGTTGGGAGGTTTCGATATTTAAAAAACGGTCAAAAAAGTCTTTATCCTGCTGGTAAGAGGCCAGACCTTTCAGGTAATAGACATAATCGAGCTTTAAGTGCTGCGGATGCAGTCTGATAAAACGACTGCTGGTGGCGCGAGAGGATTCATAATCCGCACTTTTATAATAGGCAAAGATCAGTTCGAGCTGAGCCTGTTGTGAGTAACGGCCAAAGGGGTAACGTGATTCCAGTTCCTCCAGAAGCTCAATCGCTGTGCTATAATTGCCGGCTTTTGAGGCCTTCATGGCGTTTTCGAAGAAAGCGGTTTCCGAATTTTCGGTAAACTCTCTTTTATCGTTCGAAGAGCAGCCGGTCAGTAGCAGTGCCAAACATACAAGGCTTGCCAGTATCTTGAGTGATTGTGTCATCATGGTGAGGACTGGGTATCCGAAAAGTGAATGCGTATCGATTTAATTTTGCCGATCTGTGTTGTTCCTAATGCCAGCAAAAAAGCTGCTGTATTAAAGCATAGGTTGCCAAGCTAAATAAAGCGCCCTACGGTAAGTTCATTTATGCAAGAAATACACTTAAAACAACAAATTCCAGAGCACATGGCGGGTGAGCGTTTTGATCAGGTTGCCGCCCAGCTATTCTCGGACTATTCTCGAGCGCGGCTGCAAAGTTGGATTAAATCCGGCGAGCTGACCATCAACGGGGAAACGCAAAAGGCCAAAGTAAAAGTAATGGGTGGTGAGTGGCTGGAAGTCAGCGCTACGCTGGAAGGCAGTGATCGCTGGGAAGCGCAGGATATCGCGCTGGATGTGGTATACGAAGATGACGAAATTCTGGTTATTAACAAACCGGCTGGCTTAGTCGTACACCCCGCGGCAGGGCATGCGGACGGTACCTTGCTGAATGCCCTGCTTTATCATGCTCCTCAGCTGGAAACCGTACCCCGTGCCGGAATTGTGCATCGGCTCGATAAGGATACGACAGGTCTGATGGTGGTGGCGAAAACGCTATTGGCGCATGCTGACTTGGTTGATCAGTTGCAAACTCGAGAAATGGGGCGTGAATATGAGGCTGTGGTTCAGGGGGTGATGACAGGTGGTGGCCGAGTTGATGAGCCGATTGGCCGGCATCCTGTTCACCGCAAAAAAATGGGCGTCGTGTCCTCGGGTAAAGAGGCGGCGACAAATTACTCTGTCGCTGAGCGTTTTCGCTGTCATACCCATGTCCGTTTGAAACTGGAAACGGGCCGGACTCACCAAATTCGCGTACACATGACCCATATTAACTACCCGCTAATTGGTGATCAGCTTTATGGCGGGCGACCACGTTTACCGCCTGCCGCGACGGAAGAGCTGATTGCCTTTTTGCAGTCGTTTAAGCGCCAGGCGCTGCATGCCCGCCGTTTACAGTTGGTGCACCCGCTGACTGGCGAAGACATGGAGTGGGAGGTTGAATTACCCGAAGATATGCAGCAATTACTTGCCCTGCTGCGTGAAGACAGTGACCTGTTTGCTGATATGAAGGTGTAATGACGGGGTTGCTGGGTGACTGATTCGACTCAAGGCTTAAGCTTTATTTGTCCAGACTGGCCTGCGCCAGCCAATATTCGTGCCTTGGTAACCACCCGCCAGGGGGGCGTGAGCGTTACCCCCTATGATAGTTTCAACCTGGGCTTACATGTGGGGGATGATCCCCGTCATGTTTTGCAGAACCGTCAACACCTCCAATGTCAGCTGGCAACCCCTTACGAGCCGCAATGGTTGCAGCAGGTGCACGGCGTTGAGGTTATTGAGGCTAAAGGTGACGAAGGTGTGCCCGAAGCTGATGCTTGTTTTACCTCTCGGGTTGGTTTGCCCTGCTCAGTCATGACAGCTGATTGCTTACCGGTCTTTTTTTGCAGTGCAAGTGGTGATCGTGTTGCGGTGGCTCATGCTGGCTGGCGAGGTTTGGCTGGTGGGGTGCTGGAGGCAACGGTCAGTAAATTGCAGGTCTCCGCTGCTGAGTTGCTGGTTTGGCTCGGCCCCGCGATCGGGCCTCAGCAGTTTGAGGTTGGCAGTGAGGTGCGTGAGGCTTTTTTAAACTTTTCTGCAGATTGCGAGAAGGGCTTCGTTGCTCAATCTGAGAAGCCAGGTCATTGGCTTGCGGATATTTATCAACTAGCCCGTATCCGGCTCAACGCGCTCGGCGTTCGGCAAATCTATGGCGGTGATTTTTGTACGTTCACTGATGCACAGCGCTTTTTTTCCTATCGCCGCGATGGTGTGACGGGCCGTATGGCTAGCCTGATATGGCGGTCTTCCTAATGTTAAGGGTCTTTTGAAGTTCTCAACACTTTAAACCAACAGTAAAGAGGCTTCGCATGGATGGCGATCAACGGTGTCTTAACTTTTCTGTTCTACTGATCTAGGTCAATGGTTTTGACTTGAATCTTTCTTGTACGCCCCAATTCCTTAATTATAAGAACGCAGAGATGTCCGTTTGGGTCCCTTGATGCTGCGACAATGTAAAGGAGAAAAAAGTGAGAATTGACAAATTTACCACGCAACTGCAAACCGCGTTATCCGACGCTCAATCCCTGGCGGTTGGACGAGATCACAATTTTATTGAGCCTACGCACTTACTGCTGGCGATGCTTGAGCAACAGGGAGGCTCGATTAAGCCCTTGTTGCAGCGCGCGGGGGGGAACGTTAATACTCTTCGCAGCGAACTGGCTGATGCGCTAGATGCGCTGCCTCAGGTGCAAGGCACGCAGGGCGATGTCACGGTATCCAATGAATTAGGGCGGATGCTTAACGTCACCGATAAATTGGCACAACAACGTAATGATCAATACATTTCCAGCGAGTTGGTGTTGCTGGCGATGTTTGAGGTGAAGGGCGCTGCCTCACGGTTGTTGGAAAAAGCCGGTGTTAATAAAGCCAGTCTTGAACAAGCTGTTGAGCAGCTTCGCGGTGGTGAGCAGGTGAAAGATGCCAACGCCGAAGAAAACCGTCAGGCGCTCGACAAATACACGATTGATCTGACTGAGCGGGCTGAAAACGGCAAGCTGGATCCGGTGGTGGGGCGCGATGAGGAAATCCGCCGTACTGTGCAGGTGCTGCAACGGCGTACCAAAAATAATCCCGTGCTAATAGGTGAGCCTGGTGTCGGTAAAACAGCCATTGTTGAAGGACTGGCGCAGCGAATTATCAACGGTGAAGTGCCGGAGGGGCTGCAGGATAAGCGTGTGCTCTCATTGGATATGGGGGCGTTAATTGCCGGTGCGAAATTCCGCGGTGAATTCGAAGAGCGACTCAAAGCCGTGCTCAACGAGCTGAGCAAGCAGGAAGGTCAGGTTATTTTGTTTATTGATGAGCTGCATACGATGGTTGGTGCCGGTAAGGGTGAGGGTGCGATGGATGCCGGCAATATGCTCAAGCCTGCCTTGGCGCGTGGCGAACTGCACTGTGTTGGAGCAACCACGCTGGACGAATACCGCCAGTATGTAGAGAAAGATGCGGCCCTGGAGCGACGCTTCCAAAAGGTGTTGGTGGACGAGCCTTCGGAAGAAGACACGGTCGCTATTTTGCGCGGCTTGAAGGAGCGGTATGAGGTTCACCATGGGGTTGAAATTACTGATTCGGCGATTATTGCCGCAGCTAAGCTGTCGCACCGTTACATTACTGATCGTCAGTTGCCGGATAAAGCGATTGATTTAATTGATGAGGCGGGTAGCCGCATTCGGATGGAAATTGATTCCAAACCGGAAAGTATGGATCGTCTTGATCGTCGTTTAATTCAGTTGAAAATTGAGCGTGAAGCGCTGAAAAAGGAAACGGATCCGGCGACCCAAAAGCGTCTTGAAGGGTTGAATGAAGAGATTGATAAGCTGGAGCGTGAATACGCTGATCTGGATGAGGTCTTGAAAGCTGAAAAAGCCAGCCTGCATGGCACGCAGCAGTATAAGAGCGATTTGGAAAATGCTCGCATTGAGCTTGAGGCCGCACACCGTGCTGGCGATTTGGCGAAGATGTCGGAGCTGCAATATGGTGTGATTCCTGAGCTGGAAAAGAAAATTGCCGACGCTGCCGAACCTGGTGAAGTTGAAATGACGCTGTTGCGCAATAAAGTCACCGAGGAAGAGGTGGCGGAGGTGGTGTCGCGCTGGACCGGTATTCCTGTGTCAAAAATGCTTGAAGGCGAACGTGAAAAACTGCTGCGTATGGAAGACAGTTTGCATCAGCGCGTGGTAGGCCAGTCTGAAGCGGTAGTGGCGGTGTCCAATGCTGTACGCCGTTCACGGGCAGGACTGTCCGACCCTAACCGGCCTAATGGATCGTTTTTATTCCTTGGCCCAACAGGGGTTGGTAAAACCGAATTGTGCAAGGCGTTAGCCGAGTTCCTGTTTGATACCGAAGAGGCCATGGTGCGCATTGATATGTCCGAGTTTATGGAAAAACACTCTGTGGCGCGCTTGATTGGTGCACCTCCCGGCTATGTCGGCTACGAAGAGGGGGGGTATTTAACGGAAGCTGTGCGCCGTAAGCCCTATTCAGTGCTATTGCTCGATGAAGTAGAAAAAGCACACCCGGATGTTTTCAATATCTTGTTGCAAGTATTGGAGGACGGTCGCCTGACAGATGGGCAGGGACGTACGGTGGATTTCCGTAACACGGTGGTGGTGATGACCTCTAATCTTGGTTCGGACATCATTCAAACACTGGCAGGTGAAAGCAACTATGCGCAAATGCGCGATGCCGTGATGGAGGTGGTGGGGCAGCATTTCCGTCCTGAGTTTATCAACCGTGTTGATGAGACGGTGGTCTTCCATCCGCTGCAAAAGGACCAAATTCGCGGTATTGCTAGCATCCAACTGCAGCAATTACGCGACCGTTTGCAGGAAAAAGAGTTGCTATTGGAGATTGCCGAAGCTGCTATGGATAGCTTGGTGGAAGCAGGCTTTGATCCCGTTTATGGTGCGCGGCCGCTGAAGCGGGCTATTCAGCAGCGCATTGAAAACCCGCTGGCGCAGGCGATTTTGGCGGGCAAGTTTGCGCCGGGTGATACGATTACAGCAGATGTTGCCGACGGAGAAATTAATTTCGGTGTTTAATCGTTAGCCACAATAAAAACGGCACCTGAGGTGCCGTTTTTTATGCGTTTGTGTTTGGCTTAGTCGTCGCAGTTTTCTGCAATGGTTTCCTTGGCGCTGACGATCTGTTGCTGGCGCTCTTCTTCGGTCAGGTATCGAAACTCGCCGTCTTCGCCCAAAATGCGTACACGGGCATTTTCTTGGATGGTTTTTAGGTTACTTCGTGCGCCTTTGCAGTTTTCTGCGCGTACTTTTGCCTGTTCGTCAGCAATTTTTTTCTGCTGGGCGTAATCCAGGTCTTTTGCTTCGCTGGCTTTTTTGTTGGCACGCTGTTGTTCCAGGCGCTGTTTTGCTTCTTCACCACCACCCGGTACTTCGCCGTAGGTTTTTACCGTTGAGTAAGCTTTATCTGACGGCGCTCGCTCGCCGTAGTGAGTGACACCGTTTTCATCGACCCATTTGTAAACATCGCTGGCTTGCAAGGGGGTCGCCAATAGGGCAGCCAATAGTGGTGCGGCAGCTTAGCTGCGGCAATAATCGCCGAATCAGTAATCAGCCAATAGTGGTGCGGCAAACAAAGGATTAATGCGTTTTGTGATGTGATCTTTATTCATTGATGTGTCCGTATAGAAAAACAAGCAATGGCTGGTTTTGAGTCTGGATAAGCTATTTGATTCAGTATAGACGGATATGTTTTTTTTTCTAAAAAAATCAAACGACTCAATTTGCTGCAACAGCAGGCTGTTTGGCTTGAACAAGTTGGTGCAAAGTGTCAGAATTGCGAGTTCTCTGAGGTGGGCTGTTTTGGTGCTCATTCAGACCAATAATTTTTGAATGTCGCCCGTTCATCCAGAACGGGCGATTTTGTTATATAAGGTGAGGCAAGTGGAATTACTGTCCGGTGGTGATATGTTGTTGCGCGCGCTCCAGGATGAGGGTGTTGAATACATCTTTGGTTATCCTGGCGGTTCGGCGCTGCATATCTACGACGCGATTTTTAGACAAGACAAAATCCAGCATATTCTGGTACGTCACGAGCAGGCTGCAACTCATGCGGCTGATGGTTATACGCGTTCCAGTGGTAAGCCCGGTGTCGTGCTGGTGACCTCAGGTCCTGGCGCAACAAATGCAATTACTGGTATTGCGACGGCTTACACGGACTCTATTCCCATGGTGGTGTTGTCCGGACAGGTGCCGGCTGACAAAGTGGGTGAGGATGCCTTCCAGGAAACTGACATGATTGGCGTGTCTCGTCCAATCGTTAAACACAGCTTTATAGTCAAGCGTGCCGACGAAAT
>LUKI01000083.1 GCA_001593685.1 Gammaproteobacteria bacterium F7 | reverse complement strand
CCAACGCCTGTTTATTGGCGGGGTTGATTGATTGAAAAGGCCTTGTTGATGTCTCCAGCCACTGTTGGCCGTCAAAGACACCTCGGTTGAGCGGTTGTAACCCCAGGTTTTCCAGAATAGATGCGCTTACATCGCAGCTCGACATCGAACACCCCCTTTAGCCATAGAATCAGAGAAACACGCTTGTAGCTTAGAACCTGTCTAGCGGCGATTGTTCAAGCAGGGACTTTTTCGCCAGTTTTCCTGTCCAATTTAATCATGACACGGTCGTTAACCCAACATCGGGCATACCCTGCGTCATCGGAGTTTGTCCAGTTCGCACACGAGGTGGCCACATACCTTGAGGCCACTGAGCACGGCTGGCTTTACTCATCAAAAACACCAACAGCGCTGCAAAGCCAACGCGAAGATCGGCAGTTTATCCACCTCGACCTCACGCCGTTCGAGAGCTTGCCCCAGGCTGCCAACGCCGCTCATTGGTTTTCTGACACCGATAATATCGAACAGCTAATTGCCGCCTACCAACAGGCTAAAGCAACCTGCACCAACGAACCCGCCGCGCAGGTTCACCGCTACGCGCAAAACTATCTGAACAGCCGCTTTGAAGCAGCACGCACAACCTATGATGACGCCGACGCGCGCCTGATTGCCGATTGGGTCAGCCAACTGGATACCTATGCAGCCGTTAAATCCGTAGAGTGCTTACTCGACAGTCAGGACAACCTGGTACTGTTCAGAATAGCCGCCAAACGAGGTTGGTTGGTACTGTTTGACCATCTCGCGATCCGTTGTGGTTCAGCGAAACATCAGCATGCCGAGCAGGTCGTCACACAACTACTGCAACAGGGTTATGTACAACCCCAGCTTCAACATGAACGTTTTTATCAGTTTGATGACGGCTGGAATGCCTATCCGCTCTACAAAATGCTCGCCAATGGACAGGTAATTCGGTTATTTATCGACCAGTCTGACGCCGACCAGCCTCAGCAGATTATTCAACATTGGAACCACTGTTATGGCTTTACCGCCCACCACCTGGCCCTGCGCGTGGTACGGCATACTGGCAACCATTGTGAAGCTGTGCCACTGAAAGAGGTCATCAGTGCCCTGGCAGAAAACGGGATACAGGCCCTCACGCCTACGGGGTTTTATACCCATGGTTTACTGGAACAGGTGTTTTTAAAACCCCATAAAAACACCGCTATCCCCAGTGATATCCAACAAACACTGAGCACCATTGACCCGCAGCTTGCTACTCATATTAAAAACGGCAAGCTCATTGAATTGGTGTCCCGGCGAGAGCTACCCGCAGACCTGGTGCCAAGATTTACCGCTTTATACGATCTAAAAGAGCCGCCCTCACCTCTTTCAGCCCCTATTTACCCCTACTTCCTTCCCGCTCAGGCTGCACACGTCATCCGCACATCACTTGCCCCCATTCACAGGGAGTGAATACATGCTAATGCGCTCAAAGAAAATTCCCGATCTCAGCCAAACAGACCGCAAGCTGAGTTTAATTGGCGTTGCGTCAGCCCTAGGCTGCCCCAAAAAAGGTAGCGAGCAGGGGCCACTTGAGCTGTTACAGCTTGGTCTTACCAACACCCTTCAATTGTGCGGTATCGATGCCCACTGGCAACAAATCATTCATGCGAAACACCAGCAAACCGACCTGAACGCACTGGCTTTATTGTGTGAAGAGCTTGCCAGAACGGTAAAGCAGCAGGTTGAACATCAGCAATTTTTTAGCGTTATCGGCGGTGACCATAGCTGCGCCATTGGCACCTGGAACGGGGTATATCAAGCACGCCAGCATGCTCCCTTTGGCTTAATCTGGGTTGATGCTCACATGGACAGCCACACACCATTTAGCAGCCATACCGGCGCACTGCATGGCATGCCACTCGCTTGCCTGCTTGGCTTTGGTGATCAAGCATTAACCGGACTGGCCCAACCAGGCCCAGCGTTGCAGGCTGAGCACCTATGCCTGATTGGCGTGCGCAGCTTCGAGGCCGAAGAAGCTGAATTATTAGCAAACCTGGGCGTACGCGTTTTTAACATGCACGAAATCCGTGAACGCGGCATGGACACGGTGATGGCTGAAGCGATCGACATTGCCAGCAGCGCGGGCGACTTTGGTTTGTCTATCGACCTGGATGCCCTGGATCCGACAATTGCGCCCGCCATCAGCATTCCAGAGCCCAATGGCATTAACCTTCATGAACTCAATCGGCTAATCAAACCCCTGGCTAAAACAGCAGGTTTGATTGGAGTAGAAATCGCCGAGTTCAATCCTCGTTTTGACCACCAACAACAAACCGCTCGCCTAATCAGCACCATTCTTAGCGCCTGCGTTCCGGCACCGCCAGATAAATAGCAAAAGGAGTCAATTATGATAAACCCTATTATCGTTAAAGAAGCTCACGTTGCAGCACACAATTATGAGCCCCTGCCAGTGGTTCTGGTTAAGGGCGAAGGTGTTTACGTTTGGGATGACCAGGGACGGCGTTATATCGACCTGATGAGTGCTTATTCAGCGGTCAGCCTCGGCCACTCGCACCCACGCATGGTAAAAGCCATCAGCGATCAGGCCCAACGATTAGCGGTCTGCTCACGCGCTTTTTTTACCGACAAATTAGGTCCCTTTCTAGAACGGGTTTGTCAGCTCACCGGTATGGACCGCGCACTGCCCATGAACACCGGCGCCGAAGCAGTTGAAACGGCGCTGAAAGCGGCACGTAAATGGGGTTACAAAGTAAAAGGCATCGCCGAAGGAAAAGCAGAAATCATTACCTGTAACGGCAACTTCCACGGCCGCACCATCGCCATTGTCGGATTTTCCAGCGAAGACCAATATCGCGATGGTTTTGGGCCTTTCCCCGACGGTTTTATAAATATTGATTACGGTGACACCCCGGCATTAGCAAAGGCCATCACACCTAACACTGCAGCCTTTCTGGTGGAGCCCATTCAGGGCGAAGCGGGCATTGTGCTGCCGCCTGCGGGCTACTTGAAGGAATGTGCGCGCATCTGTCGGGAAAATAATGTGCTACTGATTTGCGATGAGGTGCAAACCGGTTTAGGCCGCACCGGCAAACTCCTGGCCAGCCAACATGACGGCGTTGAACCCGATGCGATTATTCTGGGTAAGGCGCTGGGCGGCGGCATGCTACCGGTATCGGCCTTTCTGGCCCGCCAGAAGGTAATGGATGTTTTCCAGCCCGGCGACCATGGCAGCACCTTTGGCGGCAACCCTTTAGCGGCAGCAGTCGGTCTGGAGGCTCTGAACATTTTAATTGAGGAGAAGCTGGTTGAACGCTCGGCAGAAATGGGAGATTACTTCATCGGGCAGTTACGGAAACTAAAAAGCCCCCTCATTAAAGACATTCGCGGATTAGGGCTATTTATTGCGTTAGAAATCAACCCCACGCTCGCCAATGCCCGGCAGGTATGTGAACACATGATGCATCATGGTTTATTAAGCAAGGAAACCCACGACACCGTGGTCAGACTGGCACCGCCACTAACCATCACCCAGCAACAAATTGATGAAACAGTGTCCGGCATTCAAAAAGCATTGGATGACCTTGCCGAGCAGCTGGCGAAAAGTGCTTAGCGAGCCAAAACTTAAGCACTAGCTGTTCTACACTAGGCGCCTGGACATTGCATAGTTAGTAAGCTGCTCACCGCGTATTTCAGCGATACGCTCGGCATCGAAAGTAAAGCCTTTGCGCAGAAAAAAGTCCTTTGCGGTGATGCTTACCTCGGCATAAAGTCGAGGTAAGCCCAGCGTTACAGCTTCACGCTCGATAGCCTTAAGCAGCACACCGCCAACGCCTTTATTTTGCCAGTTAAACGCCGTGTAAAAACAATCGATGTGGCCGTTCGCTTCCAGCTCAGCAAAACCAACTAGCTCGCTGCCAGCTAGCGCAACCAGTGGTTGAGTCCTCTGAAGGCGAGAGCACCACTCTGTGGGGCAGTTCTGTGGCGCCCAGGCATCAAGCTGGGCCTGAGAATAGTCCGTCGCATTAACCCTGTGTACCGTGGTATGCAGCAAAGACCACAGCGCATCCTCTTCCCCAGGCCGGTAGCGTCGAACCGTTATTGTGAGCCGCATACCATAGGGCTCTCGGGTTAGCCGCCCAACTTATCCGTCGCTACGTGATAAGTTGGATCTTCCAACACATTCACTTCACACAGATTGCCAGCCTCCTTGAGCAATTGACGGCATTCCGGGCTAAGGTGACGAATATGCAGATTTTTACCCGCTGCTTTATATTTAGCAGCCAGGTTATCCAGCGCCTCAATGCCTGAGTGATCGCTAACACGTGAACGGCGGAACTCAATCACCACATGCTCAGGGTCATTTTTTAAATCAAACAGCTCTCGGAAGTGCGACACGGAACCGAAGAACAACGGGCCACGTAAGTCATAAACCTTGTAACCCTCTTCATCGATATAGGTTTCCACTTCAATATTTTTCGCGTGCTTCCAGGCAAACACCAGCGCTGACACAATCACACCCACAATCACGGCAATCGCCAAATCATAGGCCACCGTCACACCCGATACGAGAATGATAATAAAGGCATCCGTCGTAGGGATTTTGCGAATAATACGGAAAGACGACCACTCAAAGGTGCCCAGCACCACCATGAACATGATACCGACCAACGCG
Organism: Gammaproteobacteria bacterium F7; assembly: GCA_001593685.1. GTDB lineage: Bacteria > Pseudomonadota > Gammaproteobacteria > Pseudomonadales > IMCC2047 > IMCC2047. Next base: position 2,738 of record LUKI01000083.1, on the reverse strand, counting down.
GCCAGCGGAATCATTTCAATATACTGCGCACCAAACAGGATAAACCCCAGCAGTACCAACGCCGCGGTAATGCCAGACAAGCGTCCTCGACCACCAGAGTTAATGTTGATCATGCTCTGGCCAATCATCGCGCAACCGCCCATGCCGCCAAAGAAACCATTAACCGTATTAGCGATACCCTGCCCCATACACTCACGGTTACCTTGTCCGCGGGTATCGGTAATCTCGTCAATCAAGGTTAAGGTCAACAGTGATTCAATCAATCCAATGGCCGCAATAATCACCGAGTAGGGCAGAATAATCCACAGCGTCTCCAGCGTGAAAGGCACCATCGGGATAGAGAAACTGGGCAGTTCACCCTTCAAGGTCACATTATCAGGATCAGCACTGGTGCCCATATCACGCACAAAATCGATCACCGTGCGCGTCTCAAGTTCCAGGCCAACGGCAATCAGCGTGACCGTAAGAATCGCCACCAGCCCAGCCGGCACGGCGGTGGTAAATTTGGGTAAAAAGTGCATGATCAACATGGTCAGCACAATCAGGCCGATCATCAGATAGAGCATATTGCCTTCCATCATCACCATCGCACCACTGCCGTCCTTAACCAGGAATTGCCCCAGCTGAGCCAGGAAAATCACAATCGCCAGACCATTCACAAAGCCCAGCATCACCGGATGCGGCACCATACGGATAAACTTACCCAGCTTAAGAATACCCGCGGTAATTTGTAACAAACCAGCCAGCAATACGGCGGCAAACAGGTACTGCACTCCGTTTTCAGCCACCAGCGACACCATCACCACAGCGGTTGCTCCGGTAGCACCGGAAATCATGCCAGGACGGCCACCAAAAATAGAGGTCAACAGCCCCATCATAAAGGCCGCATACAACCCCACCATGGGCTCAACGCCTGCCACAAAGGCAAAGGCTACGGCTTCTGGTACCAGCGCCAGCGCGACGGTAATCCCGGATAACACGTCGTTTTTAACATTGGAGTGCTTATTGGCTATCAGATTAAACATTATTTTGGGGCTGCCTGTAATCGATTCAGTTGGCTGTAAAAAAGGGCCGCGATGATAGCACAGCAGCCCTGTGCGCCCAAGGCATTGACTATTTTTTCAATCACTTAGCGAACCTTTCCCCGCTTAACACTGCCAGGCAAACAAAAACTGGGAACCCCTTGGGGCCACTGGTATCTTATGCCCACACTTTTCATCACTGAAACGGATAAACACGTTGATTAAGCGCTATGAATTCTGGCCGGCACGACTCTTCGAAGCCCCCTTTTACCTGTGGCTTGGCCTGCAATGCCTGCTTCATGGCATCGGCATCCGTACGCTGGCTAAGGCGAATTACGCCCTCAACCATGGTGAAATCGGCTTAGGCTCAAAATTTGATACCCACCAAGCCTTTGATGAGAAATACTTTTTACCCACCCACTTAATGAGCGAAAACCTTTCAATAGCAGAAAAAGTTACCTTTATTGAAAATTTCGCCAACCAGCATGGCTACCCGCTGCTGTTAAAATCCAATGTTGGTTGCGTTGGAAAAGGTATTATTAAATTACACGGCGATGATGAAATTGAGGACCTGCTGCCATCACTCGTAGGTGACTATATCGTGCAGAAATTCACGTCCTTCAACATTGAGTACGGCGTGTTTTATAGCCGCATTAGTGGTGAGCCATGCATCACCGGCATCAACCGCAAACACTTCCCCACTATCACAGGAAATGGCCAGGATACCCTAGAGGCGCTGGCAAAAAGCCATTATCGCTACAGCGATCACTGGCACTCTTTCCTGCAATACCATGACCTTGAACACATCCCCGCAGCCGGAGAGCAAACTCAGCTCTCTTTTATTGGCTCACACACGCTGGGCTGCAAATTCACCGATGAATCGCACCACATTAGCCCCGCACTGGAAGCGGCCGTTTTTGAGGTTTTTCAACATCAACCCGGCTACAATTTCGGGCGTATTGATGTTAAAGCAGAAAGCCAAGAAGCCTTTCTGCGCGGTGAATTCGTAGTTATTGAGGTTAATGGTGTTGCCTCGTTGCCCACCCATATGTTTGATCCAAAATACAGTCTGTGGGAGGCCTATCGAATATTTCTTAAACACGCGGGGTTATTGGCCCGTATTGCACAGGAGCACAGAAAAAAACCGATGGAGATCCTGTCCGTCAGAGAGATTATTAAACAGGTTGGCGAGAGCCAAAGAACGCTGAACGAAGCCCATAACCAGCTAAAGAGGGAATAAAAGACCGCCTATTTTGGCGCTATTGAGGCAACCTGATTTCAACCTCCAGCCCACCCTCAGGGTGGTTGCGGGCACTTATCTGCCCCCCATGCAAAACGATAGCTCGCTGAGCAATGGCTAAGCCCAGGCCATAGCCTCCACTTTCTCGGTCTCGGGCATCGGACTCGCGATAGAAGGCATCAAAAAGCGAGCCTAGCGAGGACTCATCAACCCCGTCGCCCTGATCTCGCACAGTGACCACCTGCTGCCCCCCCTCAATCATCAAACGTACGCTCACCGAGGAGCCTTCCGCGGTATAGGCCACCGCATTTCGTACAACGTTTTCCAACGCACGGTGTAATAGTTCAGGATCGGCTTGAATGTCGGTGACGGGGGTTGCCTCAAGTTCGACGCTTTTATTGCATGAAGCGGCTTCAAATTGCGCGTCGGACACGACCTCACCCAGCAGTTTGTCCAATGCCACGGCGGTTTTATTC
>LUKI01000082.1 GCA_001593685.1 Gammaproteobacteria bacterium F7 | reverse complement strand
CGCTTTTACACACCAGTTGCTCGACGTTGGTGTTTTTCAGGATGCCGTCAGTGATGTTGAAGCTGGTTTCTCCAGTAATGGTTTTTTTGATGGCTGACAGGCTGTTGCCAAAGGCGGTGCCGTTAACCTGAAGGTTCATGTTGCCCGCTAAATAGTCCGTTTCCGACAGCGCTTTGAGCAAGGGTTCGGCTTGAATGCCCGTCAGCTGGTTATCGAAATTGAACTGTGGGTTATTACTGCGAGCATCGATACTGGCGCTGGTGTTGATGTTGCCCTCGTAAAGGCTGGCAGTCAGGCTTTGTAAATTGATAAAGCCGTTAGCCGCGCGCAGTTTGGCGTTTAGATTATCAATTTGTAAGCCGGAAGCGATTAGCTTGCCTATGCGCAGGTCGCCCCGAGTATTCAGCTCTCGAAGGGTGTCGAGTGGTAATAAGTCAGTCTCTGGCGCGTTGCTTGAAGCGGGGGAGTTAGCTTGAGAGGCTGGCTCGACCTGGGTTGGCGGCAGGTAATTATCCAGGTTGATTTGGTCGATCGTCAGCGAGAAGTTTGATGCCAAATTATTGAAGGAGTTGATGCCGGCATTACCCTTCAGGTTCGTATCGTCGAGCTTGACGTTGAGATTCGTGATTTGAATATCGTTCTCCGTACCCTTGAAATCCAGCTGCCCAGATAAACTGTTTAGTGCGCTGTTATGAGCATGGGTTACGTCGATATTTAGGTTTTCCAGCAACCGGCGAGGGTTGAGCTGATTAATGGTCAGTTTGCCTAAATAGCTGGTTGCATCGTTAAGGTCGTTGATGTTCACGGCGCCTTGTATTTCTAAAGCCTGGCTGGTGACGGATAGGTTTTGCAGGGCGGCTTGGCCTTTGCCGCTGTCGAATTGGAAATCGGCCTTGGCGTCTAAATCAAGGGCCATATCGGCTAACGCGGGTTGCTGCAGGATTTGCCCCCATTCGGCCGTTTTGAACTCAATAAGATTAAAGTGGCCATCAATAAAGGGCGTTTCAAACAGTTTCTGTGCCTCTAAAGTGGTGTTAATACGGGTGCTGCCGATATCCAGCACAGTGTCAGCGAGGGATAAGGTCTGTTTGTCGAGATTGAGAAGAACCTGGCTGGTCAGGTGGCCTTTGACAGGGTTGCTTAGATCGTTATTCAGGTAGGCGAAGTCAATGCTGACGGGAAACTCGCTGTTGGCGCTGACTTTGCTGATGCGCAATTGCATATTTTGCAGTTGATGGAAGGCGCCGTTACTCAAGTCCTTGTAGCTGATGTCGGCGTTTTCAATGTCTAGATAACCCAGGGTGAAGCCGGAGGCGCCAATCTCTGATGTTTTGGGGCTGGATGATGAAGGGCTTTTCGCCTTTGTTGGAGACGTTAGCTGCCAATTACCTTGGCCTTTGGCGTTTCTTACCAGTTGTAGCTTTAGGTCATGTAAGGCAATGCCATCGATTTCAACCTGGCCTGTTAGTAATGGTACAAATTTGGCGAAAATTTTAACAAAGCCTGCCGATGCCAGGTGGCCGTCAGCCGTATCAACGGAGGTGTTTTCAACACTTACCCCAAGCCAGGGGAACACAGACAGCTTGAGCTCGCCATCAATTTTCAGCTCCAGCTGGGTTTGCTGTTTTACCAGCGCCTGAATTTCGGATTTGTAATTGTTGGCGTCAAACAGTGTGGACAGATAGATGGCGGCGCCGCCAATGATTAAAATGATCAGCCCGATAATGGCGGCGGCGATTTTTAGAAACAGTGACATGGTGTGACGACTTCCTCTTATCTTCTTAGAGGCTTTTGCTCGAAACAGGAGCGAAAGAAAAATGAGATAAAATCCTCCTGGTTGAGGCGGGAAATGCGGCCAATAGCGAGCTATTGGCAAGTTTCCCAACAAAAAACAGGAGGATATTTAGCCATTTTTATTCGTTAACAGTTTCGTGCAAAGGCCTCTCTTAGTGTGAGGTAGACCACGGGCCGGCAGAGGGATTCCCTAAACGCCAGCTAAATGATTAGCTGCCTGGCCGTGTGACGCTGAACACCTCACCTTCTTTGCCGACTAACAATAAGTCAGCGGGACGCGCGGCAAACAGGCCGTTGCAAACCACACCGACTATCGCGTTGATTTTCTGTTCCAGTTCGATGGCATTGTTGATTTCTATGTTGTGCACATCAAGAATGATATTGCCGTTATCAGTGGTAAAACCGCTGCGGTATTCTGGTAAACCGCCTAGTTTGACCAATTCGCGTGCTACGTGGCTGCGCGCCATGGGGATGACTTCAACCGGCAGCGGGAAAGCGCCCAATACGCCAACCTGCTTGCTGGCGTCGACAATGCACACAAACTCATCGGCTACTGCGGCGATAATTTTTTCGCGGGTTAGTGCGCCGCCGCCACCTTTGATCAGCTCCAGGTGGTCGTTGCTCTCATCGGCGCCATCAACATAAACCGTGACGCGATCCACGGCGTTTAGTTCATAAACGGGAATGCCATGGCTTTTCAAACGCTGCGCGGACGCTTCGGAGCTGGCCACGGTGCCATCAAAACTACCTTTAATTTTTGCCAGCTCGTCGATGAAGAAGTTTGTAGTTGATCCCGTGCCGATACCGACAATGGTGTCGTTCTTTAATTTGTCTTTAATATGTTCAATGGCGGCTTTGGCAACAGCCTGTTTCAATTCATCTTGGGTCATGGCGATTAAGGTCTGGCAATAAGTTAATATTGAATTATACGTTTATCGCTGCAGGCTTTGTAGAAAAATGGCCAACAAATGATTGTAAAATCGGGCAGGCGCGTGAAATATCAGGCATAAGTCTTTATCATAGCCGGCACTATAAATAGCCGCACTTTCAGGCGGTTACACCAACCAGAACTGAACTTCATTATGTTGCATACTTACGTTAAAAAAATTCTCAAGGCTCGTGTTTACGATGTTGCTATTGAAACGCCGGTCGACGAAATGCCAGCGCTGTCTGAGCGCTTTGGTAATCGTATTTTATTAAAGCGTGAGGATTTGCAGCCAGTCTTTTCCTTCAAACTGCGCGGTGCCTATAACAAAATATCCCAGCTTTCCGAAGAGCAGCTCAAGCGTGGTGTGATTACGGCCTCGGCGGGCAACCACGCGCAGGGTGTTGCGCTGACGGGTAAAAAGCTCGGCATTCAGCCGATCATTGTGATGCCGCGCACTACGCCGCCGATTAAAGTGAATTCGGTAAAAGCAAGGGGTGGCAAAGTGGTGCTGCATGGCGACACCTTTGATGAAGCCAGTGCGCACTCTAAAAAGTTGGCCAAGGAAAAAAACATGGTTTACGTGCACCCCTTCGATGACCCAGACGTGATCGCCGGGCAGGGAACCGTGGGCATGGAAATTCTGCGCCAGGTTAATGGGCCGTTGGATGCGGTATTTGTGCCAGTCGGTGGCGGCGGTTTGTTAGCGGGTATCGCGGCCTACATTCGTTATGTTCGCCCGGACGTTAAAATCATAGGTGTTGAGTCTGAAGAGTCGGCCTGTATGAAGTGGGCGCTGGAGAAGAATCGCCGTATCACGCTGCCGGAAGTGGGGATTTTTGCCGATGGTGTCGCTGTAGCGCAGGCGGGTAAGGAAACCTTTAAGGTGATTCGTGAGTGTGTAGATGAAATTGTTACCGTCAGCACCGATGAAATCTGTGCGGCGATTAAAGACATTTTCAATGATACACGCTCTATTGCTGAGCCAGCGGGGGCATTGTCTACAGCGGGTTTGAAGAAATACGTTGAGCGCGAGGGTATAAAGGGTCAAACGCTAATCTCGATTGATAGTGGTGCTAACGTCAACTTTGATCGTCTGCGACATATCGCTGAGCGGGCTGAGCTAGGTGAAAAGGGCGAAGCAATTTTAGCTGTCACCATCCCGGAAAAGCCTGGCAGCTTCAAGCAGTTCTGTGCGGCATTAGGCAAACGTAATATTACCGAGTTTAACTACCGTTATGCCGACGATAACGATGCCCATGTTTTTGTTGGTGTGCAGCTGCGAGAAGGAGATGCCGAGCGCCGTGAAATTATTGACGGGTTGATCGCACAGGAATACCCGGTGGTGGATATGACCGATAATGAAATGGCTAAACTGCATGTGCGCCATTTGATGGGTGGTCATGCGCCGGCAACAAATAATGAAATTATCTTCCGTTTTGAGTTTCCTGAGCGCCCCGGGGCGCTGATGAAATTTTTGCAAACGCTGGGGCAGCGCTGGAATATCTCATTATTCCATTACCGCAATCATGGTGCCGCCTATGGACGAGTGATGGTGGGTTTTCAGGTGGAGGCTAAAGAGAAAAAACTCGCCCATGAGTTTTTTGAAAAAATTGGTTATCCCTATAAGGAAGAGACCGGTAACCCAGCCTATCAGACCTTTTTGGGCTAACACTGACAGGGCTGCTTATTATGAGGTGCCACTAATGCAGTTGGCACCTCGGTGACGATAGGGGTTCTTTTGGTTTTGCTCGCCAGGGGTTAAAACAGCAGTAATTGCTGCTCGGTTGCCAATCCATTGAGCGGGATATCCCAAGACGCAGGCTCAAGGTTGTCCATACGTTGGCAGCTGTGTGCCAGGCCCATTAGGAAGGGCTTTTGTGTGTTACGTACAAACTCAAAGGTGCGGTCATAAAAGCCTTTCCCCATGCCCATACGGTTACCCTGTTCATCAAAGCCCACCAGAGGGGTTAGCACCAGGTCAAGAATATTGGCGTCCTGTAAATCTTCGGGGTCGTGCACGGGTTCGGGAATATCGTAACGGTTCATGAAGAACTCGGTGTCCGGTGTGTAGTGGACAAATTTCATGGTGTTTTCGCCCTTGCTGTCGATGATTGGCAGATAGCAGGATTTGCCCTGTTGCCAGGCTAGTTCGACAAGGTGGTGCGGGCTGATTTCCCCATCGCTGGCAAGATAAACGCCAATATGTTGGCTGTCACCAAAAACAGGGAGTGGGCTTACAAATTTAAAAATAGCTTGTGCGGCAGACTGCTGAGCTTGCTCGCTTAGTTTTCGGCGTTTGGCGCGGATAGCGCGGCGAATTTCGGTTTTTGATTCCATAATCAGCATCGTCAGGTTAAAGATTAAAAGAGACTGCGCGGATTATAAGGGAAAAGCGGTGAGGTAAAAATAAGAACTCTCCGCTAGGCCGCTGTTGATGCTGGCCTTGAACCGAAGGTTCAAGGTGGGGACTTCTGAAACAATTAAGGCTTTCCGGTCGAGCGGACTTGCACACTATTATTTCAATGCAGTCCCCGGGGTAAAACTTATAGGCTCGAGGACGTTATCAACTGGCAAACTCAGCAGAGAGTCATAGTGCTAAGTATATCGAACATTTATATTTTGTCAGGACTTGACTGGTAGAATATTTAGATTGTTTTGGTTTGATCTGGTGGGCTAATAATTAAAATCGGTTTAAGACAACTCTTGTAAAACTTCGTCCACTTTGCTTGCCAGACGCAGAGCAACATCCTGTCCGGTACTATTGGCGCTATCCTTCTGTAAAAACTCGTGTGCGATATTCAGCGCCGCCATTACCGCGATGCGTTCCAGGCCGTGAATTTTCCCGGAGGCGCGAATTTCGCGCATTTTTTCGTCGAGATAATTAGCCGATTGACGCAGGGCTGCTTGCTCGCCTTCAGGGCAGGCGATCATGTAATCTTTATCGAGGATAAGTACTTTGGTGGTGTCGGCCATTGGTTAATTCTCCATGGCTTTGAGGCGGGTTATCATGGCTTCGACTTTGCTGCGCGCTTCTTCCTTTTGTTGCAGAATTTGAGCGCGCTCAGCTTTCCAGTTGGATTTTTCCTGCATCAGGGTTTTGTTTTGTGCGTCGAGTTTTCTGCACAGATCAATCAGTTGGTTAACCTTGAGTTCCAGTGCTTTGTAGTCCATTTCGCTCATGACAATATTATTCTTAATCCACCAAACTGATAATGATATATTACTATAGTTGCGTCGCCCCAAACGGTCAATTACAAAGACCTTAATAAATGGGCTGCAAGTCCTCAATACATAAAGGAAATCTATGAGTAACCTCGATGAACTGGACCTTGATCCGGTCGAATTTGATGAATTAGCCGACCTGTTTGTGGAGCTCAAGGTGTATTCTTCGCCATCTGAGTTACACGGGCTGCTATGTGGACAGCTGGCAGGTGGAAAAAGTTTCGATGAAAATGTCTGGATGCAGGGGGCGGCAACTTTTCTTGAGCAGGAACGCTTTGAAACGGATGAAGCAAAAACCCTGCTACTCGAAATGTATGCAACGACGCAGCAGCAGTTTATGGCTGATGGTTTTGAACTGTTGATGCTGTTGCCAGAAGATGATGCCGCTATTGCCGAGCGTGCGGAAAGTTTAGGGCGTTGGTGTCAGGGGTTTATTACGGGCTTTGGTGCAGCACGCACAGGTGTCTCTGAAGAGGCGCGTGAGACCGTAGAAGATCTTGAACAGATTGCGCAGATCGATGATGAAAATATCGATGATGATCAAGAGAGCGAACAAAATTTGATGCAGTTGGTTGAGTATGCGCGCATGGCAGCGATTATGCTGTACAGTGAAACTCATACCGATGCTCAGCCGGCCTCTGAATCGCCTAAACCTTCCCTTCATTAATTATTGAGGTTTCATGCAAATTACCCAGCGCGAATATAAGCGTCGTCGTGATGATCTGATGGCGCAGATGGGCGAAAACTCCATCGCACTGCTTACAGCGGCTCCCCTGTTAACTCGTAATCGTGATGTTGAGCATGCTTTTCGACAGGATAGTGATTTCCACTACTTGAGCGGCTTTGATGAGCCGGAAGCGGTGATTGTTCTAAAGCCCGGTCGTGAACATGGCGAGTTTGTCATGTTCTGCCGCGAACGTGATCCGGAGAAGGAACTTTGGACAGGATATATCACGGGGCCGGAAGGGGTCTGTGAAAACTACGGCGCCGATGACGCGTTTCCGATCAGTGACATTAATGACATTTTGCCCGGCCTGCTGGAAGGGTGTGACAAGGTTTATTCCTCTATCGGTACGAACCCGGAATTTGATCGCCAGGTGATGGAGTGGGTAAAAACCATTCGCGCCCAGGCGCGTAATGGTGCTCAGCCGCCCAATGAGTTCCTGGTGCTGGATCACCTGCTACATGAAATGCGCCTGTTTAAAAGTAAAAAAGAAGCGCAGTTGATGGCTAAGTCCGGTCGAATTTCGGCGGAAGGTCATGTGGCGGCGATGAAAACCTGTAAGCCCGGTATGATGGAATATCAGCTGGAAGCGGTTTACGTGAACCATTTTATGAACGAAGGTTGTCGCCTGCAGGCTTACCCAAGCATTGTGGGTGGTGGCGAAAACGCCTGTATTCTGCACTACACCAATAACGACAAAGAGCTGCAGGACGGTGACTTGGTGTTGGTGGATGCTGGTGCAGAGTATGAACTCTATGCCGGTGATATTACCCGTACCTTCCCGGTTAACGGCAAGTTTAGTAAAGAGCAGCGCGCCCTCTACGATGT
>LUKI01000081.1 GCA_001593685.1 Gammaproteobacteria bacterium F7 | reverse complement strand
GTAATGAGGTGCTGGTCGAAGCCGGCGCTGTTCTGAGCGGCGCTTTTTTACAGGCCGGATTGGTTGATGAGCTGGTCATTTATATGGCCCCGAAACTGCTTGGTAGCGCGGCGCGGCCGCTGATGGCGTTGCCGAGTATGGATAAAATGGCTGATCAAGTGAATTTAGAGATTCGTGATGTGCGTAGCGTTGGTGATGACTGGCGGATTAATGCTATAGTTCGCGGTTCTCAGAAATAACCGGAGCGTAACAAAGCTCCACTGCAAAGAGAGATAAAGGTGTTTACGGGAATTATCGAAGCCGTTGGTGAAATTCACACCATACAACCACGTGATGGCGATGTCCGTCTGTATGTGAAAACGGGCAAGCTGGATTTAAGTGATGTCGCGTTGGGCGACAGTATTGCGGTGAATGGAGTGTGCCTGACAGCGGTTGAGTTGCCGGGTGATGGTTTTTGGGCCGATGTGTCACGTGAAACGATTAATCTCACCTGTTTTGAGTTTATCAAGCAGGGTGCGCGTGTGAATTTGGAAAAGGCGCTGACGCCGCAAACCCGTTTAGGTGGGCACTTGGTGAGTGGTCATGTGGATGGCCTGGGTGAAGTCATCAGTCGTCACGGTGAGGCACGCTCCGAGCGTTTTACCATTCGTGCTCCCGATGAATTAGCCAAGTATATTTCTCACAAGGGCTCGATTTGCATCGACGGTACCAGTCTGACCGTTAACGCCGTTAATGGTGCTGAGTTTGAGTTGAATATTGTGCCGCATACCATTCAAGAAACCATTATTGGTGATTACAAACAGGGCACTAAAGTGAACTTGGAAGTGGATCAAATTGCCCGCTATCTGGAGCGTTTGATGCTGGGTGATAAGGCCGCCGAGCCAGGTTCAAAGGGTATGGATATGGCCTTTTTAAAAGACAACGGTTTCGCCTAACGGGGTTGAAAACGCTCATCTGAGTCGTTTTTGACACCTGTTAAGACGAAACTAAAGACGTTAAAAAATTAATCTTACAGTTTGGAATAAAGCATTATGATCAAGACAATTGAAGGTAACTTTTCTGCAAGCAACGCGCGCGTAGCGCTGGTAGTAGGTCGTTTTAACAGCTTTGTTGTGGAAAGCCTGGTTGATGGTGCGGTTGATGCGCTGAAACGCATGGGTGGCGTCGCTGAAGAAAACATCACCATCATTCGTGTACCCGGTGCTTTTGAAATTCCTCTGGCTGTGCAAAAGGTTGCCGCAAGCGGTAATTACGATGCTGTTGTTGCGCTGGGTGCCGTGATTCGCGGCGGTACGCCACACTTTGAGTATGTGGCTGGTGAGTGTGTGAAGGGCATTGGTCAGGTTTCTCTACAGACAGGTGTTCCAGTTGCTTTCGGCGTGCTGACGGTTGATACCATCGAACAGGCGATTGAGCGTTCAGGTACGAAAGCTGGAAACAAGGGCGCTGAAGCTGCGCTGTCCGTGCTGGAAATGGTGACACTGTTTGATAATCTGGACGCCTAATGAGCGATCAGTCTCAGCCAAAACCAAAAAACAAACGCTTGAGTCCAGCGCTGCGCCGTAATGCGCGGCGGCTGGCAATGCAGGCGCTCTATCAGTGGGAGCTGGCTAGTTCATCGCTGCTGGAAATTGAGCGTGAGTTCCGCGAAGATAACAATATGCAAAAGGTCGATGCGGACTACTTTACTGAGTTGCTGCACCGAGTGCCGACGCTGAAAACTGAGCTGGATGAGCAGATAAAGCCGCTGCTGGATCGGGATATCAGTGAGCTGACGCCTGTTGAGTTGACCATTTTGCGCCTCAGTGGCTATGAGCTGCTTAAGCGTCCTGATGTCCCTTATCGCGTTATTATTAATGAAGGCGTTGAGCTGGCGAAAACCTTTGGTGCCACCGATGGCCATAAATACGTAAACGGTATTTTGGATAAATTGGCTGGCCGATTAAGGCTTGAGGCTAAAAAGTAACGCCCTGATCTATTCTGGAATTTTCAATGTCGCTGTCTGAGTTCGAACTGATTCAACATTGTTTCGCCGAACAGGCAGCGGCCTATACCCACCCTGATGTTCGGCTGGGCATCGGTGATGATTGCGCTATTATCGGTCCGAGCTCCGGACAGGATTTGCTGCTAACCGTCGACACCCTTGTTGCTGGTGTTCATTTTCCTGAAAACCTTCCCCCCTACCAAATTGCCGGGCGTTGTCTGGCGGTAAATTTAAGCGACCTTGCAGCCATGGGTGCAAAGCCGGCTTGGTTTACGCTGGCGCTGACGTTGCCTGAGGCGAATGAAACCTGGTTGCGAGAGTTTAGTCGTGGGCTGTTTGCGCTTGCCAACAGTGCTGATATAAGCCTGGTGGGTGGAGATACCACCCGTGGCCCGCTGAGTATTACTATACAGGTTCACGGCTATGTTCCGGCTGGTCGAGCACTACGCCGCGATGGCGCAAAACCCGGCGACCAGGTTTATGTTTCTGGAACGCTGGGGGACGCCGGAGCTGGGCTAAAGCTGTGCTTAGCGGGAAATCGTGAGAATAGTGATTTTCTTGTGCGGCGCTTTGTTTCGCCGACTCCGCGTCTAGCGTTAGGACAAAAACTGTTGGAGGTTGCATCGGCTGCTATCGATATTTCTGATGGGTTGTTGGCTGACCTTGGTCATATTTTAGAGCGCAGTGCCGTCGGTGCCGAGTTGCAGGTTGACTGGCTGCCGCTCTCAGACGAGTTGTGTGAGCTGGTAGGTCAAAATGAGGCGCAGAAGTTAGCGCTTAGCGCCGGTGACGATTACGAACTATGCTTTTGTGTGCCTGTTGAGCGGGCTGCAAAGCTTGAGTTGATTGCAGAGCAAATTGGGGTAACACTCAGTCATATCGGTGTAATTACCGAGCAGGCTGGATTGCGCCTGATAAATGAAGCTGGGCAGCCTGTTACATCGGCGCAAATGGGTTATCAGCATTTTTAAAAAGGAAACGCTATGAATAAAGTCCCTGCCAGTATTTGGAAAAACCCCTGGCACTTCACCGCCTTTGGTTTTGGTAGCGGTGCAGCTCCCTTTGCGCCCGGCACCTTTGGCACGCTGGCGGCGGTGCTGTTGTATCTGCCGTTACAGTATTTAAATTGGTTCAGTTATCTGTTGGTGGTGGTTGTCGCCTTTGTTGTGGGGGTGTTGATTTGTGAGCGCACATCCAAGGATATTGGTGTGCATGATCATGGTGGTATTGTCTGGGATGAGTTTGTTGGCTATTGGTTGACTATGCTGTTTGCGCCACCGGGTTGGGTGTGGATTGTGGTTGGTTTTGTCCTGTTTCGACTTTTTGATATTACCAAACCGCCACCTATCGGTTGGCTGGATAAGCAGGTAAAGGGCGGTATGGGCATCATGATTGATGATGTGGTCGCTGGCATTTACGCGTTGCTGTGTTTGCAGTTGTTAGTGCGTATTTTTCAGGGCTAGCAACAGGGAGAGGTTTTGATGAAACCGAAGTTTACCGCCCTAGCATTATTGGTGGTTGGCTGGCTTGTTTTTAGTCTGCCAGTGCAGGCGTTGGAGTTACAGGATGTGCGTGTGGTCGGGCTGTTTAGTAATGCCGCTGTGGTAAAAATTAACGGTAAACAGCGCCTGTTAAAGGTTGGGCAGCCGAGCCCGGAAGGGGTTGAGCTGCTTAGCGCCGATGCGCGAGTGGCGACCTTGCTAATTGCTGGGAAGCTATACCAGCTAGGCCTGAGTCGGGATCATAGCGGTGGTTATCAAGAGCGTCAGGTTGTTAGTGCACAAATTAGTATTGATGCTTATGGGCGGTATTTAATACCGGGTACGATTAATGGGCGTACTACTCTTTTTCTGGTCGATACCGGGGCGACTGCGGTGGCGATGAACTCTGAAACCGCACGTGCATTAGGGGTCGATTTTGCTTCAGGGCAGGAGGGGCTTAGTCGTACTGCTTCGGGAGTTGTACGCTCTTTCCACTTGACTCTGGATAGCGTAAAAGTAGGTGATATTGAAGTGCGCAATGTCCGTGCCGCAGTAATTGAAGGTGTTTACCCAGCCGAGGTGTTGCTGGGCATGTCTTATCTTTCTCATGTGGAAATGAAGGATGATGGCGGTACCTTAACCCTGACCAAAAAGTATTAAGCTGATATTTTTTGTTAATTGCCGGTAATTGTGGGTAAAGTTGGGTAATTAATTAGAATATTGGTCCCTCGTCATGGCTTTTTTCTGGCTTATGCTGGTAAAATTCACGCCCCATTTAATTTGTTCCCGAGGTTTTAGGTGACCGTTCGTTATATCGCTTCTTCGAAATTACCCACGGAGTGGGGTGAGTTTGCCATTCATGGCTTTGAAGAAATCGACACAGGCAAAGAGCATGTGGCGTTGACTATGGGTGACGTGGGTGACGGTGAGCCGGTCTTGGGACGAATTCATTCCGAGTGTTTGACGGGCGATGCCTTGTTTAGTCTGCGTTGTGATTGTGGGCATCAGTTGCACCGTGCGCTAAAAAGAATTGCTGAAGAAGGGCGGGGCGTTTTGCTGTATCTGCGCCAGGAAGGGCGCGGTATTGGTCTTTCCAATAAAATTAAAGCCTACAAATTGCAGGATGAAGGCGCAGACACCGTAGAAGCCAATGAAAAGCTGGGGTTTGGCGCTGATATGCGCGATTACAGCATGCTCGAAGTGATGCTTGAGCATCTGGGTATTAAGCAAATGCGCTTGATGACCAATAACCCGGTGAAGGTGAAAGCCCTGCAAGATGTGGGTGTTGATGTGGTTGATCGGGTGCCACTGAATACCGGTGAAAACCCGCACAATGCAAAATACCTGCAAACGAAGGTAGGCAAGTTAGGTCATTTGTTCGATCTGAACGACTAATACGCTATGCCTGCGGCGTCTCTTCGAAAGACGCCTGTGTTTGCTGAAATCAAATTCAGCATATCCGATACACGCTCAGTCCCTAAGTGCTTAGGCTCTGGACTTCTGATCAATTTGTTTTAATTGCTTTAAGCGATTTTCAATTGACGTAATAATCCCGTCTTTGTCCAACCCGCAGTCTGCAAGCATGTCTTCGGGGTTGCCGTGCTCGACGTAGCTGTCTGGTAACCCCAGGTTTAATGCCATTCCCTGGTAGCCCTGGGCAGCTAACACCTCGTTTACTCCCGAGCCCGCGCCACCGGCAATCGCATTTTCTTCTATCGTTACCAGTACATCATGACTGGCGGCCAGTTTTGCAATAAGTTCTTCGTCAAGTGGTTTCACAAAGCGCATGTTGGCAACTGTGGCGTTAAGCTGCTCAGCAGCCTCCAGTGCCGGTGCCAGCATAGTGCCAAAGGATAAGATGGCGACTTGTTTGCCTTCGCGGCAGATTTCACCTTTGCCTATAGGCAGCGCTTGCATGTCTTTAACCGTAGCAACACCGGGGCCGGTGCCGCGAGGATAGCGCACAGCAGCAGGGCCTTCGTGTACAAAGCCGGTGTAGAGCATCTGGCGGGTTTCGTTTTCGTCCGCGGGTGCCATAATCAGCATTTTGGGAATGCAGCGCAGAAAGGATAAGTCAAAACTGCCGGCATGGGTGGGGCCGTCTTTGCCGACCAGGCCGGCTCGATCAATGGCGAACAGAACATCCAAATCTTGAATGGCAACGTCGTGAATCAGCTGATCATAACCGCGCTGAAGGAAGGTGGAGTAGATGGCAACTACCGGTTTTGCACCGGCGCAGGCCAGGCCCGCAGCGAGAGTGACTGCGTGCTGCTCGGCGATAGCAACATCGTGGTAACGATCGGGGAAGCGCTTGGCAAACTCGACGAGGTCAGAGCCATCCTCCATGGCAGGGGTGATGCCCACCAGTTTTTCGTCCTGTTCTGCCATATCGCACAGCCACTGACCAAAGATATTGGAATAGCTGGGCTGTTTGACCTTCGGAGTGGTCACCCCTGCTGCCGGTACCGGCGCTATTTTATTGATCGCATGGTAGCCGACGGGATCTGCTTCTGCGGGGCTGAAGCCTTTTCCTTTTTGAGTGATGACATGCAAAAACTGTGGGCCAGGCAGAGCCATAACATTGCGAATGGTGGGTACTAGCGTAGAAAGATCGTGACCATCAATTGGGCCAATGTAGTGAAAGCCCAGTTCTTCAAACAGGGTGCCAGGGGCAACCATACCCTTCATGTGTTCTTCGGTACGGCGCATAATTTCCAAGGCACCCGGCAGGCCGCCGAGAATTTTTTTGCTGCGCTCACGCACGCCCTGATAGGTTTTGCCCGATAAGATTTTCGCCAGGTAATTTGACAGGCCGCCAACATTTCGAGAAATGGCCATGTCGTTGTCATTCAAAATGACTAGCATATTTGCTTTGGTATGCGCTGCATGGGATAGGGCTTCAAAGGCCATGCCTGCGGTCATCGCGCCATCGCCAATAACGGCAACTGCTTTGCGATCTTCGCCCTGTAGCTGGGAGGCGAGCGCCATTCCCAGTGCGGCGCTGATGGAGGTGCTGGAGTGACCAACACCAAAGGCGTCATAGGGGCTTTCGGCGCGTTTTGGAAAAGCCGATAGGCCACCTTTTTGGCGGATTGTGGGCATTTCTTCGCGGCGACCGGTAAGGATTTTATGGGGGTAGGCCTGATGGCCGACATCCCAGACCAGGTAGTCGTCGGGGGTGTTGAGCAGGTAGTGTAAAGCAACTGTCAGTTCAACAACGCCCAGTCCTGCGCCAAAATGGCCACCAGATTGGCCGACGCTATAGAGCAGGTATTCACGTAATTCGTTGGCCAACTCCGGGAGTTGCTTTTCATCTAGCTGTTTTAGTTCAGCAGGCGTATTCGCTGCATCGAGCAGAGGGGTGGACGGCCGTGTTCTGGGAATTTCGTGGAACATGTATCAGTACTGGTTACGGTGTTAAGTGGCAGGCAGCGAATTTTACACCAACTGCGGGTGCGATGCTTGTTTTAGACGGCTATTTGTTGCGTTCGATAATATAAGCCGATAGTTGGCGTAAATTATCGGCCTCTGGCCCAAAGATGTCCAATGCCAATAATGCCTGTTGGTGTTGCTCTTGAGCGGCTTGTTTGGCTTCATTAAGACCAAGAATTGAGGTATAGGTGGCCTTGTTCAGAGTTTGATCGGCACCCTGTTGTTTGCCGAGTGTCTGGGTATCCGACTCGACGTCGAGAATGTCGTCTTTAATCTGAAAAGCTAGACCGATACAGGCAGCGTATTTCTGCAACGCGTTTAGCTGCTCGCTGCTTGCCTTGCCGCTTGCCAGTGCGCCAAGCAGTACGCTAGCCGATATCAGTGCGCCGGTTTTGTGGTGGTGCATCTGTTTGAGTTCGTTTAAGCTCAGTTGTTTACCTGTGCTGTCCAGGTCGAAGGCTTGCCCGCCGACCATGCCGCTGGCACCACTTGCCTGGGCAAGACGCTGTATCATTTGTAGAATCAGGGTTGGGTTTTGCTGTGCGACAGGGTCATTACTTAATATTTCAAAGGCTCGTGTTTGCAGGGCATCTCCCGCCAGAATAGCGG
>LUKI01000080.1 GCA_001593685.1 Gammaproteobacteria bacterium F7 | reverse complement strand
ATCAATTTTTGCGGTTACCTTTTTTCTGTCCGCGACTGCTTCTGCTGAGGAGTATGAAACACAAGCGTCTCATGTGCATGGAGTAGCGAGTCTTTTTATTGTGCAAGAGGGTAACGAACTGGAGGTTGAGTTGGCGTCGCCAGCGATGAACTTGCTGGGTTTTGAGCACTCGCCAGGCAATGAGCAACAGCGCCGCCAAGTATCTCGTGTCTCTGCGCAACTACACAACGTTAATCAAGTGGTGGTCTTTAGTGGAGGGCAATGCCAGCTGCTTGAAGTCGATATTGAGATGCCAGCCATGGACGTTGATCATGATAGTGAGCATCATACTGACCACGCTGACCACGCTGACCACGCTGACCACGCTGACCACGCTGACCACGCTGACCACGCTGACCACGCTGACCACGCTGACCACGCTGACCACAGCGACCACAGCGACCACAGCGACCACAGCGACCACAGCGAAAGTGGGCATTCAGATGTTGAAGTTGAATATGAATTTAGTTGTCAAAAACCGGAAACTATAGCGGCGCTTGAGGTTAAGCTTTTTGAACAATTCCCGGCCTTGGAAGAGGTTGATGTGCAGTGGATTGTTAATGGACAGCAGGGCGGTAAAACATTGACCCCAAGCGACTCTCGTCTTGAGCTACAATAGCGGCTTTGTGGATATCAGTGGCAGTAAAATGATTGAAAATATTCCTACCAATA
This sequence comes from Gammaproteobacteria bacterium F7, assembly GCA_001593685.1. GTDB lineage: Bacteria > Pseudomonadota > Gammaproteobacteria > Pseudomonadales > IMCC2047 > IMCC2047. The sequence continues at coordinate 6,910 of LUKI01000080.1, read as the reverse complement.
TCATCACAGGTTTTTTAGGGGTTGGTAAAACAACAGCTATCCAGCAATTATTGAAAAGTAAGCCCGACGATGAACGCTGGGCTGTGCTGGTCAATGAGTTTGGCGAGGTAGGCATTGACGGTAGCATGATGTCTGGCAACGATCGGGAGCAACAGGATGTATTCATTCGAGAGGTTCCGGGTGGTTGTATGTGTTGTACTGCTGGGCTGCCAATGCAAATGGCATTAACGATGTTACTGGCAAGAGCCAAGCCTGATCGCCTGTTGATTGAGCCAACGGGACTGGGTCATCCTAAAGAGGTGATGGCGGTATTAACTGGTGAAAACTACAAGGGCGTTTTGGATTTGCGAGCGACTATTACGCTTGTTGATGGGCGTAAAGTCAGTGACCCTCGCTACACTGAGAATGAAACGTTTAATCAGCAATTGGAGATTGCTGATGTATTGGTAGCCAATAAAGCGGATCTTTATGATGATCAGGCAATGGCTGCTTTGCGGGCATATCTTTGTGAAAAAGGGCTTGCTGAAAAGCCACTTCATCAAGTGGAGCAGGGACAGTTACAGTTTGCTTGGTTAGCAGCTACAAACGGCTTTGATGAAGAGCTTCATGCGCCTGCTTTGCCTGAAAATAGCGATCAATCAATGCTGCCGCCGCAGCCCGAAATTCCGGCTAGCGGCTATCTGCGGATCGACAATAAACGGGGAGAGTTCGCCAGTAGTGGGTGGTTGTTTGATAGCCGTTTTATGTTTGACTATGAACAGCTCTACGCTTATCTGATGGGCGTTGAAGCTGATCGCCTGAAGGCCGTTTTTATTACCGATAACGGCATTTATGCTTTTAACCAGGTGGACGGAGTTTTAACGGTAATGGCGCTTGATGAATCACCGGACAGCCGCATTGAGGTGATAGGAAGCAAGCCAGAAAGTTGGGGGCAGCTGGAAGCAGACATTATAGCCTGCCGCCTGACTGGCTAATTCAAAAGTGCTCGATCTTATTCCGTGTAGGGTTCAATTGCTTCAACGGCGATTGAGTAGGCGCTGGTAGCGGTATCATTTTCAGTCATGGTGGTTTGTAATGTGCCGCTGATCCAGAAAGCATCATAGAGAGCTTCCAGCGTCATCCCCTGATCGTAGGACGCATAAATAATTTGGTTGGGTGGTGGTGGCGGCACGTGAATGCAGGCCCCGAAGTAAGGAACCAGAAAGAACTCGGTTACACGCTGATCATCGTCATACTCAAGGGGCACGATAAACGCAGGAATTCTAACCTTTCTATTATCAAACTCAGGGACGATTCGCGTCGATGACAGAGCTTGCTGGTAGCGGCTATCATCGGCAGCCATCGCGCCCTGTAACTGCGAATTGATCTGATCTTCCAGCGAGCCATCGGCAATTTCGCTGAGATACTCGGGCGGGTTCATCAGTGCCTCAAGGTCTTCCGGCGGCATCAGCTCGGTCCATTCAATGGTTTGATAATCAGTTGCTGTAGCGCTGAAAATGGCTGGGCTGGTGAGCATAAAAAGTAAAGCCGTTATACCTGCCAGCAGTGTTGTCAGACCGGGGTTTTTAAGTGTTGTCATTGGGCTAAGTTACGCGGGTTGTTTGGTGTTACGTTATATTATAACGTGGGTGAGAATTGTTAAAGGAACAGATTCACGGAGACGCAATTGGTTCAATCAAACGCCATGACTCAACCTGAAACCGTACTTGAATTAGAGGATGTTTGTTTTAGTTATACAAACTGCCAGCCGGTTCTCAGCATCCCTGACTGGCAAGTTCGTGCAGGACAGCAACTGTTTCTGCATGGACCGTCGGGTTGTGGCAAAACGACACTGTTAAACCTGTTGACGGGGATGTTAACGCCTAGCCATGGTTCTATCCGGCTACTTAACGAAACGCTGACCAGCCTGAGTGGTTCCCAGCGCGACCGTTTCCGGGCTCACCACATTGGTGTGGTGTTTCAGCAGTTTAATCTGATTTCCTACCTGTCGGTGGCAGATAATATCCGCCTTGCTGCTCATTTTGGTAAACGGCGAAGCAAGAATATTGATCAGGACACCGCAAGCTTGTTGGAGCAGTTGCAGATGCCGACGCGTTTATTGAAACAGCGTGCTGATAACTTAAGCGTTGGTCAGCAGCAGCGCGTGGCGATCGCAAGGGCGTTGATTAACCATCCGGAAATTCTCGTTGTTGATGAGCCTACTTCGGCTCTCGATGAGGCGGCCGGTGAAGCATTTATGAAACTGTTGTTAAGCTTGAGTCGTGCTAATAACAGCACGTTGCTGTTTGTCAGTCATGACCACCGTTTGGCAGCGGACTTTGATGAAATGGTTAGCCTGCCGGAACTTAACCGGGCCAATAGCCATGCTGTTTAAAGTTGCGCTGCAGAGCTTACTTAACCGCCGCATGACGGTTCTGCTGACGGTGCTTTCGATTGCCATCAGCATTTTTGTTTTGCTGGGTGTTGAGCATGTTCGAAAAGAGGCCCGTGAAAGCTTTGGGCGTACCGTATCCGGCGTTGATTTAATCGTCGGCGCGCGCACCAGCCAGCTGAATTTATTGCTTTATTCGGTGTTTCGAATCGGTAATGCCACGAATAATATTACCTGGCAAAGCTATCAAACGCTGGCAGCTAATAAGGCCGTGGCCTGGGCTATCCCTATTTCGTTGGGCGACTCTCACCGAGGTTATCGGGTTATGGGAACCAGCAAAGATTATTTCCGGCACTTTCGTTATGGGTCGCAGAGCCCCTTGGTATTTAACTCCGGGCAAGCTTTTGACGCTGTGTTTGATGTGGTATTGGGTGCTGAGGTTGCGAAAAAGCTGAATTATAAAATTGGGCAGCAGTTAGTTTTATCCCATGGCTTGGGTAAAACCAGCTTTACCAAGCACGATGACAAGCCGTTCCAGGTGGTTGGCATATTGGAAGCCACGGGGACGCCGGTGGATCAAACGCTGCATGTCAGTCTTGCCGGTATCGAAGCTATTCATATCGACTGGCAAAATGGTGTGCAGCGCCCAAGTATGAAAATTTCCGCTGAACAGGCGTTACAGCATGACCTGACGCCGAAAAACATCACCGCCTTTATGTTGGGGCTGAATTCAAAAATGGCGACTTTTCGGTTGCAGCGTGCCATTAACGATTATCGCTATGAGCCGCTAGTGGCTATTTTGCCGGGCGTGGCGTTGGCCGAGTTGTGGCAAATGATGAGCACTATGGAAAAGGTTTTGCTGTTGGTTTCACTGTTGGTGTTATTGGCGTCATTGATTGGTATGGCAACCATGTTGTTAGCATCGATGCGTGAACGCTATCCAGAAATCTCTGTGCTGCGAGCGATCGGCGCCAGGCCCTGGTTTATTTTTACACTGATCGAGCTGGAGGCATTGTTGATTAGTGTGGCTGGTATAGCTGTCGCCTTATCAGCGCTTACCTTGAGTGTTGCTCAACTACAGGACTATCTTGGCGAGCATTATGGTTTGTTTATTAGTCGGGATTTTTATTCCGCCGATGTTGGTTTTCTATTGTTACTGGTACTAATCGCAACCTTTACGATAGCGTTGATCCCAGCCATTAATGCTTATCGACGCTCAGTGGGAGCTAACCGTCACAATAGTTAGGTTTTTGATGGCAGTTAAGATAAAGGGCGCTGTTGGATATTGGGGCGTAATTAACTTAAGTGAGTCGCTAAAAAGCCGCAGTGATCTCAAAACTTATGCTTTGCAGGGAAGCATGAAACGCGTTACCAGGGTAGATTGGCGAGTATCTGGGGCGTTAGTAGCGACTTATGATCAGTCTTTATTTAAAGCGCTAATGGCATGTTCGCGTGCTGTTTTGTAGTCAATGATGGGATCCGGGTAGCCGAGCTTTTGTCTAAGCGTGTTGCTTGGGTTGTGTATCTGTTTGTTATCGAGCTCGGCTAATTCGGGAAGAAATTTGCGGATAAATTTACCTTCAGCATCAAACTTTTGCGACTGTGTGGTGGGGTTGAAAATACGAAACCAGGGCGACGCATCGCAACCGGTTGACGCGCTCCATTGCCAGCCACCGTTGTTGGAGGCAAAGTCACCGTCGATTAACTGCTGCATAAAAAAACGTTCGCCTTCACGCCAATCAATCAGCATTAATTTGCACAGAAAGCTCGCCACCAGCATGCGCAACCGATTGTGCATCCAGCCTGTGCTCACTAGTTGGCGCATGGCGGCATCAATAATTGGGAAGCCGGTGTTACCGGTCTGCCAGGCACTTAATAGCGCTGGGTTTTCCCGCCAGGGCCACTGCTGTGGTGTTGTTTTAAAGGGTTTCCCCTGACTGATGTGCGGAAAGCTGATCATCAGATAGCGATAAAATTCACGCCACCCGAGTTCGCGCAGCCAGGTGCTTTCGCGCCAGTCCCAGCCCTGCTCGAAGGCGGTTTGCTGAATGGCCATCAAACAGCGACGGGGGCTCACTAAGCCGCTGGCAAGGTAAGGCGATAGCGTGCTGGTGCCGTTGATGGCCGGAAAATCTCTCGTATCACTGTAACGGTGCAGCCGGCGCTGACAAAATTGCGCTAAATGCTGCAAGGCGTCTTGCTCACTCGCGGGCCAAAGGTCATCGCGGAATTCTCCACTGTTAGGTAGCTTTACGTGCTCGGTATTTGGCGTGTTGAGGGCTGAGCCGACGGCTTTTGGCGCAGTCAGCGGAGTATTATCCTGATTATTGAGCTGTTTTAACCAGGCTTTGTACCAGGGCGTGAAAACCTTATAGGGCTGGCCCTGAAGGTTTTGAATTGGTGCGCATACCAGCAGGTCAGCACTGCTGGTATGGCAATTAATGTTGAGGGCTGTTAAACGCTGGCAAACTTGGCTGTCGCGATCCTGCTCGTGTAGTGGAATTTCTCGGTTAAAGTAAAGGTCGGTAACCGTGTGCCGCTGGCAATAATCAGCCAATAAGTCGGCAATGTCACTGAAATAACTGGCCTGCAATAGTTCAAAGTCAATGCCGAATTCGGCAAGCTTTGACTTTAAATTCGTTAACGCAGCACTGCGAAACCCCAGCTTGGCTGCAGACTCGTCATGCTGCAGCCACTGTTTAGGGGTGGCGATATAAACAGCCCGCACTGGAGCGGTGCCTTGGCAGGCAGCGTAAAGAGCAGGGTTGTCATCAAGACGCAAATCATTACGTAGCCAAACTAACTTCATAGGTTGTTTCGAAGCCCTAGTTCTGCCGGGTAGGGCTCAAGATAACGCTGGGCTTGAATGTATTCGGTGCCCTTCATGTCAACATAGTGGCTGAGTAAGGTAAGCGGGGTGATCAGTGGAATATTGCCAACCCGGTAGTCTTCAATGGTGTCAGCAATTTTCTGACGAGCTTCTCCTTCCACGGTTTTTTTCAAATAGCCCAGCATGTGTAACAACACATTGGTGTGGCCCTTACGTTTTGCTGGCTTAGCTAAGGCTGTCATCAATAGTTCAAAGTACTCGTCAATGTAGCTGGCAATTGGACGTTGCTGCAGATTCGCTAGCATTTGACCAGCCTCTTTATAGGCTTTTTGACTGTGTGCCATCACCAGGTATTTATGTTCGCTGTGAAAGTCGATTAGCTTTTTGGCTGTGGGCTCGCTCATTACCTGCGTGCGAAATAAATGATGGGTGTAGACACGCAAAATAAAGTTTTCCCGTAATGCATCGTCGTGCAGCCGACCTTCCTCTTCTACGGGGAGCAGTGGGTAACGCTCTTTAAGCATTTGGGTGAACAGACCCGCGGTACGTTTTTCGTGGGCATAGCCATTTTCCTGATAGACCTTGATGCGCTCCAGGCCGCAGCTGGGCGAATTTTTCATCAAAATATAACCGTCCAGCCCGTCGAAGCCGGGTAAGTGTGGGGTTACTGCTTCGACGAACTGGCCAGTTAAATCGCTATCGGTATCATCGCTGTAGCTGAGCGTTGGCTGGTTTGGGTCGCCCACTAAACGCAGTGTTGGACGAGGGGTGCCAAAACCGGCAACCACTTCTGGGCAGAAGGGTTTGAATTCAAAATAGTCTTTCAACGTTTGCATGCATAGCTTGGAATTACAGTGGCCGCCGTTGTAGCGCACTTCCATGCCGGTTAAACAAGCGCTGATGCCAAGCAGTATTTTGCTATCGCTAAGACCCGTTTTGTCGCCTAGAACCATTTTATTCCCCACAAATAAAATTTTGCTGTTAATAGAGAATACGACAACTCAGCGGGCATGGATTAGTTTTTTATATAAAAACCGCGGCGCTTTGATCGGATTGCAAACGGGTGGGGCGATATTGCCAGTATTGCTCAATACTGTCCTCGCTTAGAACTTCGGCAGGCAGTCCCGTGCTAATCAGTTTGCCCTGACTTAATAAAACGCACTGATTGCAATAACGAATGACCTGATTGAGGTCGTGCAAAATTGCCAAAATGGCAAACTGCTGTTCTTTGCAAAGAGAGTGTGCCAGTTCGAGAATATTATGCTGCTGGCCCAAATCTTGGGCTGAGGTGGGTTCGTCAAGCAGTAGCAAGGGTGCCTTTTCAGCTTGGCTTAATTGCAGTAGCACACGCGCCAGTTGCACACGCTGACGCTCTCCGCCTGACAGCGACGGGAAGGGCTGGTCGGCGAAGTGCAGGCAATCGGTTTTCTGCATGAAGGACTGCACCTGCAGGCAAGCTTGGCGTTTGCTGAGCGAAAGCGGTGTTAAACCTAAGGACACCACCTCCTCGGCAGTGAAGGAGAAACTGATTTGACTGGCCTGTGGCAACACGCCGAGGTGGCGTGCACGTTGTAACGCGGGCCAGTCGGACAAGGGTTGGTGGTGAAATAAAATACGCCCCTGGCTGCGCAGTTCGCCGCTAACCACCTTGAAGAGGGTGGTTTTGCCAGCGCCGTTGGGGCCGACGATGCCGGTTAGCTGCCCGGCCG
>LUKI01000079.1 GCA_001593685.1 Gammaproteobacteria bacterium F7 | reverse complement strand
GGTAACAGGGGTTCGAACCCCCTAGGGGACGCCACTTTTCAGCGGGAATAGCTCAGTTGGTAGAGCGCAACCTTGCCAAGGTTGAGGTCGCCGGTTCGAACCCGGTTTCCCGCTCCAAAATAAAAAAGCTCCGTTTTACGGGGCTTTTTTTATGCCTGTTATTTCTCAAACCGATAAAAGCCTGCGATACTTAGAACCAAATCAACGAGACAGGGTGTCCGTGAATGACTACTACGCGCTCTATTATTGATGTGTTTGAAAGAGCCTGCGACCGTTTCGCAGATAGCCCTGCTTATAGTGCGTTAGGGCATACCTTAACCTTTAGAAAGCTTGAGGCATTGAGCCGTGATTTTGCCGCCTGGCTGCAAAATGATGCTGGCCTAGAGCATGGCGATCGGGTTGCCATTCAACTGCCTAATTTGTTGCAGTACCCGGTTGTGGTTTTCGGCGCATTACGGGCAGGCATGGTGGTTGTAAATATCAACCCGCTTTATACCGATCGCGAACTTGAGGATCAGCTTAATGATTCAGGCGCCAAGGCATTAGTGGTCCTGGAAAATTTTGCTCATCATGCCGCGGATATTATTACCAAAACCTCTCTGCAGCAGGTGGTTGTTACGCAGGTGGCTGACCTGCATCCTTTTCCAAAGCGGCCCTTAATCAATGCCGTTGTTAAGTACATTAAAAAAGCCGTACCAGCTTTTAAGTTTGCGAATAGTCAGCATTTGCGACGTGTGCTTCGACGTGGTGAAGATCTTGAGTTATTCCCGCCCATCTTTAATGCGAATGACTTGGCTGTTTTGCAGTATACCGGCGGGACGACCGGGGTTGCTAAAGGGGCGATGCTGTCACATCAAAATCTGGTGTCTAATATGCGCCAGATTAAAAAACACTTGCCTGAGGTCTTTGAGGAAGCAGTTCATACCTATTGTGCGCCGTTGCCGCTTTATCATATTTACGCTTTCAACTTGCACCTGCTGTGCTCGATGTCTTCGGGTAACCACAGCGTGTTGGTGCCGAATCCGCGTGATCTTGCTTCACTGACGAAAGTTTTTAAAGACTATCCAATAACAGGCTTTATGAGCCTTAATACGCTATACAATGCACTGCTGAATAATGACGATTTCAAGGCGGTTGAGTTAAAGCATCTAAAATATTGCTCTGCGGGTGGTATGGCGATGATGGCTGACACAATGCGGCGTTGGTTTGAGCATGCTGGTTGCGAGATACTTGAAGGTTACGGGCTCACTGAAACATCACCGGTGGTGGCGATAAACCCTGTTGGCCGAGTGCAGCCAGGGAGTATCGGCATTGCGGTACCTGATACCGAAGTGAAAATTGTTGATGACCAGGGACATGATTTACCTGAAGGTGAAGCCGGTGAGCTATGCGTGCGTGGGCCTCAGGTGATGATGGGGTATTGGCAGCGCCCGGAGGAGACGTCAAAAGTACTGTCGCCCAGCGGCTGGTTCTCTACCGGTGATATTGCCACGATTGATAAGAACGGTTATCTCCGTATCGTTGATCGTATTAAAGATATGATCTCTGTTTCTGGCTTTAAGGTGTTCCCTAATGAAGTTGAGGACGTGGCAACATTACACCCTAGAATTCTTGAATGTGCCGCGGTTGGCGTGCCCTGTGAGAGTACCGGTGAAGCCGTGAAGCTGGTGGTGGTATCCAATAGCTCAGAACTCACTGAAGAGGATGTTCGCGCTTTTTGCCGTGAGCATTTAACGGCTTACAAGGTACCTAAAATTGTTGAATTCATAGATGAATTACCAAAATCGAATGTCGGTAAAGTATTAAAGCGCAAACTACGAGAACGTCATTAAACGCGCTTCTGACTTGGCAATTAAAAGAGCCGCACCTACAATAGCGCCTTCCTTAATTGTGTTGGACTTCCATGACTCAAGCACTGACCATCCGTGGCTTAAAAAAAACCTATCCCAATGGCTTCGAAGCACTTAAAGGTATCGATTTAAGTGTTGAACAGGGTGATTTTTTTGGCCTTTTAGGCCCCAACGGCGCGGGTAAATCCACCACCTTGAATATTATCACCTCGTTGGTTCGCAAAAGTTCGGGCCAGGTGAAAGTGTTTGAGTATGATATCGACGAAGATTTCTCCAACGCTAAAAAAAATCTGGGTGTGGTGCCACAGGAGTTTAACTTTAATCAGTTTGATAAGGTGTTTGATGTCGTCGCAACTCAGGCCGGGTTTTATGGCATTCCCCGGAATATTGTTGTTGAGAGAACAGAAAAGTATTTAAAAAAATTGGGGTTGTGGGATAAGCGTGACACTAATTCCAGAATGCTGTCGGGAGGGATGAAGCGCCGGCTGATGATCGCCAGGGCATTAGTCCATGAACCTAAAATTCTGATTCTGGATGAGCCTACCGCCGGTGTTGATATTGAATTGCGCCGTTCTATGTGGGAGTTTTTGCGGGAAATTAATGCCTCGGGCACAACCATTATCCTCACCACACATTATCTTGAAGAAGCCGAAAGCCTGTGTCGTAACTTAGCGATTATCGATCAGGGGCGTATCGTGCAGGACTCCAGCACCAAAGATCTGCTGCGCCAGCTTAATACGGAAACCTTTATCTTTGATGTTGAGGGTAATGTGCCTGCTGCGTTTAAAATTGCGGGGTTTGACACCGAGCGGTTGGACGAACACAGTTTTGAAGTGCGGGTTAATAGTGGACAGCACATTAATGAGGCATTTGATCGTTTGAGTGAGCAGGGTATTAAGGTAACCAGCATGCGAAATAAGGCTAACCGTCTCGAAGAGCTTTTTGTTTCGCTAGTAGCAAAAAATAATGCGGAGGAAACGCCATGAATCCGCAGGAAATCTGGATCGCGCTGAGTACTATTGTACGTAAAGAGGTTCGCCGCTTCACTCGAATCTGGGTGCAGACATTGATCCCACCCGCCATTACCATGGCGTTGTATTTTGTTATTTTTGGCAGTTTGATTGGCAGTCGTATTGGTCAGATGGGGGGCTTTGATTACATGTCCTACATCGTGCCGGGCTTAATCATGATGTCCGTCATCACCAATTCCTACTCAAACGTGGTCTCTTCTTTTTTCAGTGCTAAATTCCAGCATCAGATAGAGGAACTACTGGTGTCGCCGACACCCAACTGGGTGATTTTGGTCGGCTATCTGATTGGCGGGATGTGTCGTGGATTAATGGTGGGTATGGTTGTAACTGCCTTGTCGTTGTTCTTCACCAAGCTGCATATTGCCCATTTAGGCATTACCTTGGCGATTATTTTGTTAACGTCGCTACTGTTTTCACTCGGTGGTTTTATTAATGCTATTTTTGCCCGTAGTTTTGATGATATCTCGATTGTTCCGACTTTCGTGTTAACGCCTCTGACTTACCTCGGCGGGGTGTTTTATTCGATTCAGTTGTTGCCGGAGTTTTGGCAGAATGTCTCAATGGCTAATCCGATTCTTTATATGGTAAATAGCTTCCGCTACGGAATACTGGGTGTGTCAGACATTAATGTTGGTTTTGCCTTTGCGATGATTTTAGTCTTCGTTGTGGCGTTGTTTATGTTCGCTCTGTACCTTCTAAAGCACAGCAAAGGGTTGAGAACCTAATGGACGCAATCGAAGCATTACACAATCGAATTTCAAGCCCATTATTAACTGAACCAGCCCCTAACGCCGAGCAGCTTGATAGCCTGCTGAAGGCGGCCATGCGTGCGCCGGATCATAAAATGCTCAAACCCTGGCGATTTCTAATAATTGAAGGGGCGGGGCGACAGGCTTTTGGTGACCTGCTGGCAACAGCAGCACAGGCAAGAGACCCGGAAATTGATGATGAAGCTTTGGAAAAGGCGCGTAATAAACCTTTCCGAGCGCCGATGATTATTGTCGCAATTGCTTGTATTACGGAGCACCCAAAAGTGCCAGAGATTGAGCAGATCATTACTGCGGGTGCTGCCGCCAATAACATTGTAACGGCAGCCTATGCGCTTGGCCTGGGGGCCTATTGGCGTACAGGAACTCCGGCCTTTGATGAGACGGTGATGAAGGGCTTGGGGCTGGCGGAAAATGAACAAACGATTGGCTTTATCTATCTGGGTACGCCGGACGGCCGCAGCCGCCGGCTACCCGAGCTTGATCCAACCGAATGCAGCAGGCACTGGCCCTAGCCCTGGCGGTATGTGAGAGGGTTAATGAATAACCTTGGCGACAAGCTTTTCCAATCGCGCCGCTACCACATCCCAAATTGCCATTGGGCCGTTATCCAGTAATTGTTGAGAAGGACTCTTTTTTAATTCCTCCAAAAAGGCCACAAACTGCGAACGGTGAGCTTTTAGTTCAGCAAGTTCTTCGCGGTCATGCTTTTCTTGCAGGGATTCGGCCTTTTCGGCCATTTCATCGAAGTGCTTAAGGCGGGCGTTATACTCGGCGACGTGACGGTCAACCAGCTCGTCTAGTGTTGCCATACAAACCTCCTGCTCGAGCGAGCGTTTACACAGTAAATAAGACAAGAACGATCTCTATTATCCGCTTTTTTTAAGGCGGTTCAAATTTACGACTTGGCGCGAGGGGATTCGTTGCATTTGTTTAGAGGCTGGTATAAAGTACGCGCTCTTTTTTGCTGGCCCCAAATAGGGCGTCGGTAATCAAATACAGTTTATTGGTGAGGTGTCCGAGTGGCCGAAGGAGCACGCCTGGAAAGTGTGTAAGTCGAAAGGCTTCGAGGGTTCGAATCCCTCCCTCACCGCCATAATTAAAAAAACCGGCTTTAGCCGGTTTTTTTATGTCTTTTTAAAACTCCACAGGCGCGTTATAACAAATTGCTGCTCCTTGTTTGTTGCACAATTTCTGTATAACGCCGCAGCTCATCGACGATACGTTTGTTTATACAGTTATCGGGGAAAACACCCTCTTTGTTTTTAGCGCCTGGATCCTCTCCGGTGAGTAATGCAAGCGCTTCATCGACTTTAGTGATTGCGTGAATGCTGAACAGGCCCTGTTCGACGGCTTCAATGATCTCGCTGGATAACATCAAGTTGCTTTGATTGCTGGCGGGAATGATGACCATTTGATCGCCTGTCAGGCCGCGCATTTTACAAATATCAAAAAAGCCTTCAATTTTTTCGTTTACACCGCCGATGGCCTGTACTTCACCGCGTTGGTTAACAGAACCCGTCATAGCGATATTTTGCTTAACGGGTTTGACGATAAGGGCTGACAATAACGCGCATAATTCCGCCAGAGAGGCGCTGTCCCCGTCTATGTAGCCATAGCTTTGCTCCATGGCGATTTTAGCTGAAATCGCCAGCGGGAAGTCTTTGGCGTAGCGGCCACACAGGTAGCCTGCCAGTAACAGTACTCCCTTTGAGTGTACGGCTTGTCCTAATTCAACTTCGCGCTCAATATCGACTACGCCGTTGGAGCCGGGATGTACGGTGGCTGTTATTCGGATGGGGAGACCAAAACTGCTTTGACCCACCTGTATGACGGATAAGCCATTAACTTGGCCGACAGCGGTTCCCTCCGTTGAAATAACGATTTTACCGTTGAGAATATCCTCTTTGATTAAATCGTGCATACGTGAGTTGCGGTGTGAGCGTGCCGCGATAGCCGTTTCAATATGCTGTTTATGGATAATGGTGTCGGAGGTTTGCAAAAGGAACTGGTTGGCCTCGGTGGCGACCTCCATGATGTGATCAATACAGGCGGTTAATTTATTCTGATGTTCGGCAACGCGACAAGCGTGCTCAGCCAGCCGGGATAGTGCTGATGCGCTGAGTTGGGCAAGTCCTAAATCATCGGCACGATTGCGAATCAAATTGGCAAAGCGGGTCAGGTTGCAGTCGTCAAAATCAATGTCGCTGCTGAAGTCTACGAAGATGCGAAAAAGTTGATAAAAGTCATAATCGTGTTCCTCTAAAGCGTAATAAATCTCTCGAGGACCTATTAATATCACTTTGATATTTAAAGGAATTGATTTTGCTTTAAGGGCTTGAGGTAAGCCGAGTTGCAGTTCTGAACTGGGCTGTTCAATGTAGATTTTTTCATCCTGAAGCGCGCGTTTTAATGCTTCCCAGGTGGATGCGTCACGCAACACCTTTTCAATATCGAGAATCAAGTACCCGCCGTTAGCGTGGTGCAGAGCGCCGGGAATAATATTGTGATAGTTGCTGGTGACCGAGTTCTGTTCGTTGGATAGGGTAATGCTGCCAAACAGGTTGGTATAGCTCGGGTTAGACTCAAAAATAATCGGTGCACCGTTGGCGTGGTGGTGGGCGCTGAACAGGTTAGGGCGGTAAAGTTCTTCCAGCAATAATCGACGGTTACTTGGACTGTCCTGCTGCGACTCGTCGAGGTGCTCGACGATGGTTCTTGGCAAGTGATCATTAACCTGAGCCAGATAAAATAAAATACCCGCATAACCGAGGTAGCTGGTTTGGATTTGATCGAAGAGGGGCTTGAGTGAGTGACGAATGGTTTCCTGCTGTAGCTTGCGCTGTTTGTTATTAAGGTCTCGCTGCCATTGAGGTAATTCCAGCAGGCTGTCATTGAGCAGCTCTTCAAGTTGCTCAGCCTGTTTATGGAATACATTACGCTGCTCATCACTGAGTTTGGCAAAGCTGTTTTCATCTGCGACTTCACCATTGATTATCGGACTGAAGCTGATGGCTCCTTCCTGCCGATAGAGAGCGACCTGCATGGAGGAGGCCTTTTTTTCAACCACATCAATGGACTTGTCATAAAGCTGATCAAATTCCTTTTGGAAAGCGGCTATTTTACGTAGATAGGTGGGGTGCTCGAAAACATCAGGAAAGGTGGCGAGCACCTCTTCAATCAATTTATCAATATCCTTTAGGAAAGCCGATCCCTGCTTGTGAGGCAGCGCAATGGCACGGGGTTCGCTGGGGTTATCAAAGTTATTGACGTAAAGCCAGTCCTGCGGTGGGTCGGCAACCGCTGCCAATGGTGCCAAATGTTCCATTACATAACGGATGCGCCCTGTACCACTGTCACCTGCGAGGTAAAGGTTATAGCCGGCCTGTGGTGTGCGAATGCCCAGTTCAAAGGCTTCGGTGGCGCGGGGTTGACCAAGAATCTGGTTGGCAGTGAGTGGAGTGCAGATTTTATCAAGCTGCAGGTCTTCGGGGTGGATATGTCGAACTAACTGGTCTGCGCTGAGTTTCACCCTGATTGGTATCCCTGTTTTGATTGAGGGGCGGGCTTTTTAAAGGCCAATGATAATTTAGAAGCCGGTTATACAGCCCTTTTGAGTGAGTATAATCACGACTCTTTAAGTAAAGCAATGATAAGCTTGCTTCGGTTGGTTTTGGAGGCGTCTGTGTGATAATCGTTATATTTGGAGTTACGCACTCACTTTCGAATGATGAATACTTTAAGTGTTGGAATAGGTGTGCCTAAATGTTGTTATCGGAAACTGCGCTGTGATAAGGAATAGTTGTACATGGAAAAGGGTACACAAGCCTTAGATAAGTTTTGGACTGCTAGCCGATCTGGAGCATGGGCAGGTCGAGGCTTTAGATTTCAAGATTCAGTGACTTCGTTACTAGCTATTTCCATTTGGAGTGATCGGCTCTTGTCAGGGGCCGTTGTTCCTGAGGGATTTGATGATATTGTTGTAGAAAGAGCAGAGACGCTAGAGCTAATCCAAGTGAAATCACGAAGTGGTCATCGGCCGCTTTTTACCACTTCCGAAATTAGAGGGTATGAGGAAAAACTCAGTCTGAATAGCCCCCATGAATCTAGACACTCCGCATGGTAAAAATGAACCACCGGAGGGAGCATGAACAAACGTCGTCAATTCACAGAAGAATTCAAACAAGAAGCCGCTAACCAAGTCATTGAGAGAGGCTACCCCATTCGCGAAGTCGCCGATCATTTAGGCATTTCAGATAAAACCCTTTATA
>LUKI01000078.1 GCA_001593685.1 Gammaproteobacteria bacterium F7 | reverse complement strand
GGGCTGAATGGTTTCCATCAGGTTCAGTCGTGCCATCGCCGCTACCGCTGGTGCAGAGGTATAAAGAATAGCAATGAAAATCAGCGCCCAACCCGCAGAAGAACGAGCCGCTTTAACCGTTGGAACGGTGAAGAAACGGATAATTACGTGTGGCAGGCCTGCCGTACCAATCATCAACGACATGGTATACACAAACATGTTGAGGGTGCTTAGCCTGGCCGTGGTTGTGTATTCAGCAAAGCCTAAATCCATCACCACCTGATCAAGACGATCAAGCAAAAAGGTCTCGGTACCGACCATCGTGCCGCCGAGACCGAGCTGGGGAACAGGGTTACCCGTCAAATTAAGTGAGATAAAAATGGCGGGAATGGTGTAGGCAAAAATCAGCACACAGTACTGAGCAATCTGCGTGTAAGTAATCCCCTTCATACCGCCTAATACGGCATAGAAGAACACAATCACCATACCAACCAACAAGCCGGTGCCGTAATCCACTTCCAGAAAGCGCGAGAAAGCGACGCCAATGCCTTTCATCTGTCCGATAACATAGGTCACTGAAGCCACGATCAAACAAATCACCGCCACGATTCGTGCCGCACGTGAATAAAAGCGATCACCAATAAATTCAGGCACCGTAAACTTGCCATATTTTCTCAGGTAAGGCGCTAACAACATCGCCAACAGCACAAAGCCGCCTGTCCACCCCATCAAAAAGACTGATCCGCCATAACCAAGAAAAGCGATTAGCCCCGCCATACCAATAAAAGAAGCGGCAGACATCCAGTCAGCAGCCGTTGCCATACCATTGGCAACTGGGTGAACCCCACCTCCAGCAACATAAAACTCTTTTGTTGATCCGGCACGCGCCCACAAGGCAATACCGATATACAGTGAGAAGGTAAAACCGACCACCAGATACGTTAATGTTTGAAGTTCCATGATTCTATCCCCTACTCGTGAACGCCGTATTTACGGTCAAGTTTCCCCATCTTCCGGGAATAGACAAAAACCAACACAACAAAGGTATAAATCGACCCCTGCTGAGCAAACCAGAAGCCCAGTTTATAACCGCCGATACGAATTTCATTGAGCACATCGACCAATAGAATGCCGCAGCCAAAAGACACAACAAACCACACCAGCAGCAGCTTAACCACCAGGCTAACGTTTTCTTTCCAGTACGCCTTTGCATCGCTTTCGCTCTTAAAAGACATGGCTGAATCCTCCATATATGTTCGTGACTTAAATTGTCACCAATTTCAATCGCCTTACACCACTAGACATTGGTCTAGGGTGCCGCTGGCCAGTTAAGGAAAACGTCTCTAATCGCGCAGAGAAACAATAACGGCCAGCAGGCACAAGGGTTAGCACCTAAAATGCATATTTCGTCATAAACTGCAGCCGTTTGAGGTCGCCATCAACACCGTTTTCCAACTCTCGGTCGGCCACCATGTACTCAATGCCGAAGGTTAGCGGCTTAGTGGGTGAGTAGAGCAGGTTGATACTGGCGTTGCTAACAGACTCCGTCAGCGTCGTTGCTGTTGAGCTGGCATTATCGGCACTCGCCATCGCGTAACTCAACGTAGAACGCAGTTTCTCTGACCAAAGGTGGCGATAAGCAACAAAACCACCGGTTACATCGAGAAGGTCAATATCGCTATCTGCCTCAATAGCACCATCCCGGAAAGCTTGCAGGGCGATATAACGGCCAAGGTTGCCATGGCTGGCCATGAATTTAATGTCATCACCATTTTCAAACTGATACTTACCCGACAGGCTCACGCCATAACCAAAAGTATCGTCGTCTAAAGCCCCACTTCGATAAGCAATTTCTCGTCCCAATAAAGCGGCGGAATAGCTTAAATTGCCATGCTTGCCGTTATAACGAATCACCAAATCCGGCATCGTGTTATCATCAAAGTTGTTATTTGCAACCCCGCCACCAATACCCCCATCATTCAGGCCGGTTGACGGGTTTTCAGCCGCCAGCATCAAAGATCCATTTTCAAACTGTTTAGTCCAGCGTAACTGCGCTTGTCGAATAAAAATCGTGCCCGAGGTTGGACCAATAAAATCTACCGCTTCCGGCAAAGCACCAACATTCATGAAGGTACTCCAGGTTTGACCCGCCAACAGAGACGCCGTGTCGGAATATTGCCAATCCACAAAGGCATGACGTAACCCATTAGATGCCTGATTGGTCAGTCGCTCATTTGCTGAACTATCATTAAAGTCCATTTCAATATAGCTTTTGATAGCTCCAACATTGGTCTCGGTTTCAGTCTTAAACCAGATACGGGATGTTTTTACATGGGCATCAAAGACTTTATCTCCACCGCCACTACCGTCACCCGTAACGATCGTTGAGGGTACTAAAAAATCATCGCCGACCGCAGCGCTGGCACGCTGAGCATCCGAATGCTCACTCCACATGGCATCCGCCTTAATAAAACCGCCAAAACTGTAGGTTGTATTCCCCTTCCCTTTAAAACCGGATTTAGAGGCTTTTTCTGCAACCGCTGTCGTCTTCTTCATCTCAGCCTTTAGTGCCTGTAACTCACGTTCCAGCATCTCGACCCGCTTTTCCATAGCGTCATCCGCCGACGATAGTCCGGGCAAAAGCAGTGTCGATATCGCCACTGAAGCCAATAATTTTGTCTTTTTATTCATGTTTATCATTCCCCCCTAAGAACAATCGGATTAGAGCTCATAAATCCTCTCTGCTGGGAGCATTCAATAAAACAGGGGGGAAGAACATTAGCCATTAGTCGAGTATCGACTAAAGTCCAAGCCGTAAGTGTCGCTTCGACTATCGTCTAATATGGTTCGAAGACGCGGGGTGTTACAACCTGAATAGTAAAGGGCGATTTTATTATCGCGGCAGCACCGTATTGTTTTAAACAGTTCACCTTAGCGTGCACCAAGCAACTACCTGCCAGCAATAGCCCAAAGCCACCACAAAGACACGCTGTTTAGGAAGCATTATTATGAGCCAAGCCCCACTCTACCCAGTACCAGAAAACGTCAAGCAGCATGCTTTGTACCTGGAAGCCGACTATCAACAACTCTATGAGCAATCGATCAATGAACCTGAACTGTTCTGGCGAAAGCAGGCTCAGCGACTCGACTGGATAAAACCATTCTCAGAGGTAAAAGATGTGTCTTTCGCAAAAGAGGATCTGCATATCCGCTGGTTTGCCGACGGCACCCTGAATGCCAGCGTTAACTGTCTGGACCGCCACCTGGCAGAAAAAGGGGAGCAAGCAGCCATCATTTGGGAGCCCGATGAGGAAAACGATGCGGTCGTCGAATATACCTATCGCGAATTACACGCAGCCGTTTGCCAGCTCGCCAATGGTCTCAAATCGCTCGGCATCGCAAAGGGTGATGTTGTGACCATTTATTTACCGATGATTCCTGAGGCCATTATTGCCATGCTGGCCTGCGCCCGAATAGGCGCCGTGCACTCGGTTGTTTTCGCTGGTTTTTCACCGGAGGCACTGGCTGGTCGCCTTGACGATGGCGAATCCAAACTGCTGATCACTTCCGATGGAGGCAAACGCGGTGGAAGAAGCATTCCTCTAAAGGACTATGCTGACGAAGCGCTGCAGCGCAGCACCAAAAAATCGGTTAAAAACCTGCTTATGTTAAAGCATACGTTCACAGAAACGTCTTGGGTTGATGGCCGTGATCATTGCTTCCAAAGTCTTTGTGAGAGCCAGTCTAAGGTCTGTGAACCTGAAGAGTTATCAGCCGAAGACCCACTCTTTATTCTCTATACCTCCGGTTCCACCGGCAAACCTAAAGGCGTATTACATACCACTGCAGGCTATTTACTCTACGCCTCTCTCACTCACGAGGCCGTTTTCAACTATCGCCAGGACGATATCTATTGGTGTACCGCCGATGTTGGCTGGATCACTGGTCATTCCTACGTTGTGTACGGCCCACTGGCCAATGGCGCAACAATTGTCACCCATGAGGGCGTCCCTAATTACCCCGATAGTGCACGCATGGCGCGTATCGTCGACAAACATCAGGTAAATACCCTTTATACGGCACCAACCGCTATTCGTGCCCTCATGGCAGAAGGTGACGCTGCGGTTAAAGGAGCTCAATTAGATAGCCTCAGGCTGCTTGGTACCGTTGGCGAACCCATTAATCCTGAAGCCTGGCGTTGGTTCCATGACAAGTTTGGTTCCAACGAATGTCCAATTATGGATACCTGGTGGCAGACAGAAACCGGCGGTTTCATGATTACGCCGTTACCAGGCGCAACAGCTCTTAAGCCAGGCTCAGCAACACGTCCCTTCTTCGGTATTAAACCTGCGCTACTGGATAATGAGGGTCATGAAATTATCGGTGAAGGCAGCGGTAATCTCGTTATTCAAGATAGTTGGCCTGGACAAATGCGTACCATTTACGGGGACCACCAGCGTTTTATCGACACTTATTTTTCCAGCTTTGAAAATAACTATTTCAGCAGCGACGGGGCTCGCCGCGATGCCGATGGTTACTATTGGATCACCGGACGCGTTGATGATGTTTTGAACGTCTCTGGTCACCGAATGGGCACCGCAGAAATCGAAAGTGCGCTGGTGGCTCACCCGGCCGTAGCAGAAGCAGCCGTTGTCGGCTTCCCCCATGATATTAAGGGCGAAGGTATCTATGTATACATCACACTCAATTCAGGGCAGCAACCCGACGACGACATGACCGGCGAAATGAAACACTGGTTACGCAAAGAAATAGGCCCTATTGCCACTCCCGATATGATTCAATGGACGGCAGACCTGCCCAAAACACGCTCCGGCAAAATTATGCGACGCATCCTAAGGAAAATTGCCACTCATGAGTATGATTCTCTTGGCGATATATCAACACTGGCAGACCCTGGAATTGTTGAACGCTTAATCAAAGATCATCAAGCGCTGTGCTGTGTTGCTTGAAGATTTACTTAATCGCTTGTTTAGCGCAGGGCCAAATGCGCTATACTTTTTTAAACTGAAATGTTGATATAAGCGATTAAAACCCGCTAAAGCTAATAGCTTAATAAGGGGCACTTAATGGAGTCGGCGCCAACAGTTATTGTTGCAGATGACCATCCGTTATTTCGGGAAGCACTATCTCAGGCAGTAAATGCGAGCTTGGCAACGGTGAATATTGAGCACGCTCATGATATTTGCTCGTTGCAAAACTGTGTTGCGCAGCATCCTGATGCCTGCCTGATACTACTAGACCTTCACATGCCCGGCGCTCACGGCTTTAGTGGGTTAATACACTTAAGCGCGCATCACCCAGAAATACCCATTGTTGTGGTCTCCGCGCATGAAGCCGACAACATTATCCGCCGCGCCATAGACCACGGCGCATCCGGATTTATCCCCAAAAGCAGCTCAATGGATCAAATAAGCAGCGCGATAAAACAAGTGCTGGCAGGTGATCTGTGCTTTCCAGCCGGCTTTAATGATAACGCCCCCGGCAGCACCGAAGAAGAACTCGGTATAGCCCATATCATATCGATGCTTACGCCCCAGCAATACAAGGTTGCAACCATGATTGCCCAGGGGCTATTAAACAAACAAATAGCTTACGAGTTAAATGTCACAGAGGCGACTATTAAGGCACACGCGACGGAAATTTTTCGTAAATTAGGGGTACACTCAAGAACACAAGCGGTACTGGCCATCGGCCAGTTGGATGTTCAGCCGCCAGGCACAGAGCTTCTTTCTTAGCAACAAAACAGTTATTGGCTTCTTTTTATTCTTCGCAAAGCAGACCTTAACGCACCGGGCTGTACCGGCTTAGGCAAAAACAGGTAACCACTCTGTTTCACCGTTGCCCGTAATTCATCCGAATTATTAGCGCTAATTACTACCGCTGTTAGCGGTCGTGCCCAGTGATAACTCAACGCCTGAGTGACATCCAGCCCGTTCTCCTGATTATCAAGGTGGTAATCAATCAACACAACGTCTGGAGGCGTTTCATAAACCCAGCGCTGTATTGCTTCTCCCAGGTTAGACGCACAGGTAACCAAGCAGCCCCACTGTTCCAGCAGCGCCTGCATACCCACCAGTATTCTAAACTCGTTATCGACACACAATACGTTGAGACCCTGCAATATTTCATCGGAAACCACCGGGGCAACCTGCTGCGTCACAGACTTTTTCCCTAACGGCACGGCAATACGAAAAACTGAACCTCGCCCTAACCAGGAATCAAAGCTGATCTTATGCCCCAATAGTTGTGATACTCTATTTACGATGGAAAGCCCAAGACCAAGCCCTTTTTGGGCATCACCACCAGAGCTGTCTCCCAGTCGCTCAAATTCATCAAAAATGCGTTTACTATCCTGTTCGGCAATACCTGGGCCCGTATCCCAAACCTCAATCACCAGCATGTCGCCTTTTCGCCGACAACCCAGCAAAACTGCCCCCCGTCGAGTGTAACGTAGAGCGTTTGACAACAGGTTCTGTAATACCCGTCGTAACAGGTGGCGGTCAGTGTAAACCCATAGCGAACTGGTTCTAAAGCGAAACTCTAAATCACTGCTTTGTGCTTGAGCTGAAAACTCAACTGCCAAGGCCTGCAACAGCTCATCAACGGGAAAATGCTCTCGCCGAGGCTGTAATTTACCCGAATCTAAACGTGCAATTTCACGCATCGAATCAATTAAGTTCTCAGCACCGGATAATGCACTATCGATATGATTGACCTGCTCGGTAACCGCAGAGGCATCAGCCGCATGAACCTTCTGCTGCAAACTGGAAACAAACAGTCTCGCGGCATTAATAGGCTGTAACAGATCATGGCTTGCTGCGGCCAGAAAGCGGCTCTTGTTGGCATGTACAGAGCTAAGCTCTTTTTCTACTCGCGCCCGCAACTCATTTTCCTGTTGCAGAGACGCGTTGGCCTCGGAAAGCAAGGCGGTACGATCCTTAACCCGTTCCTCAAGAGTCACTTTTGCCTCTTCCAACTCATCCAGCACTGTTTGATAGTCGGTAATATCGGTATAGGTCGTTACATAACCACCATTAACCATAGAGGTGCCTCGAACTTCAATCACAAGGCCGTTCGGCAAACGCCTTTCCATTCGATGCGGCCTGCCTGTTTTTAATAGCGCCAAACGACGTTCAACAGCCGCATCGACATCATGAACAGCATCACCACCTAAATAACCGCGTTCGGCATTAAATTGATAAACCCTTGCAATTGGACACCCGACATACAGTAGCCGTGAAGGAAAATTAAACATCTCTTGATAGCAGTTATTCCAAGCAACAAGCTGTAGCTTCTCGTCCACAACACTGATGCCCTGCGGAATTGTCTCCAGCGTTGTTTGCAAGAGCTCCTGACTAAATCTAAGTTGCCTGGAACCACCACCCATTAAAGAGACAAAATCTTCAATCTGAACCGGCTTTTGTTGGCGAATAAGATCAATAGCCCTTTGTGCTGATACAGCTCCGATAATGGACGCGAGACTCTCCTCAACACCTTTTACGACAAAACGTGGCGCACGATCCATGGGTAATAGCCGATGTTCCAGCCGCTTCTCAAATTCAGTCCAAAGACGATTGCTCACCTCTTCATTCTGCAGTGGCCGCATCAGCGCCTGGAGCTGCCGTACTTCGATATCCGTCAACTCAAAATCTTTTTGCCTGTACTCATAGCGCTGACGCAATCTGGTAAATTGGTTCGCCTGACGAACATCCATTGTGCTAAAGCGACTTAGCTTGGAAACCAAGAAAAATGCCGTGCAATTCAACAACAAGCTCCAGAAGACCCCGTGACTTAAACTATCCACCCCACCTGATCCAAATAAATTTACTGGTGCCAGCCAACTGACCTGCCAGGGTCCAGAAACAATGAGGGGATGATCCACAGGAAGCAGGCCAGGCATTAACAGGCAGTAACCCCAAACGAACATTCCGGTGGTAATACCTGCAATCACGCCATTACGATGCCCTCGTCGCCAATACAGTCCTGCAATAATGGCAGGGGCCATTTGAATTGCGCCAGCAAAAGCGATTAGCCCCAATGAAGCTAGCCCAGTGATATTTTGAAAGTGTTGCTCCAACAGCCAGGCAAGAAGCAGTATCAATATCATTGATATGCGTCGAA
>LUKI01000077.1 GCA_001593685.1 Gammaproteobacteria bacterium F7 | reverse complement strand
CCCCCTTTGTACACCACTGGATATCTTGGCTAATAACATGCCGTTACCTACAGCCGAAATTGGTGATTTAGTGGCCGTTTATCAGTCTGGTGCCTATGGCTTTACGGCTAGCCCCCATCAGTTTTTGAGCCATCCGATGACACAAGAAATATTCATCTGATCTTCACAACTGCCACTTAGAGATATTCACCCAAGCAATTACTCTCCCTGTTCATCAGGATCAATACAAAGCGGCCTTTCATCACAACTGAAAGGCTCAGTCCCTAAAAAGTAGCGAGTCCTACAAATATTGCTTCGGCTTAGCGTAAGTTTTATTCTCTAATATCAGCAAAAGACCAAAGGAGTTGGCCAATATGGTAAATACCGTATTTTCCCATGGGCTTAGCTTACCTTTAAGGCGCACCTTCACCCCGCTCGTCTCATTATTTTTACTTTTTTCAGCTGCTATTTTATCGGCAGAAGACACCGTTCACCCAGCGAAGACAACCGGGCATAACCTCAAAGAATGCCACTCCAAGCTAGCTACCCAAGGAGCTGGTTGGTGTGAAATTTCTGTTTCCAAGCAACACCCCTCTATTTCCTCTGTATGGCCAAAAAATCTTGACAAAAAAACAACAATGAATACAGGGCCGGCCTCAGTATTAATTGCCTGGAACAGCGCAGCCTTTGATAAAAACAATAGAATATTTTATTTCTTTGGTGGGGGGCATGCTGATTACGGAGGCAACGAGGTTTATCGTTTTGAGCTAGATAGCGGCAGCTGGCTACGCCTAACAGAACCCTCGCCTCTCAACCACCTGTTTGCCCAAGCCGATTACAAAAAACGCGAAGGCAAGCCCTGGCGAAGATTATGTTGGACAACAGACACTCGTCGGCTACCTGCCAGTACGCACACCTATGATGGGTTAATTTTTAGCCATGCGACAAAAACCATTTTTCTCTACAACATGAGAGCGGCAAACGGCTCTTGTTTTGAAGACACTACTGACAGTTTTAAAAACAGCTCAGCCGTTATAGGCTCTAGAACAGCAACAAAAGGCTGGTACGAGTTTAATCCATCAATAGATCGAAAAATCAATGAGTTGCCACCGTTAAGTTGGCGCAAGGTCTTTGATGCTCAACAGCTCAGTCAAGCACACATCCACCAAGGCTACCCGGCGTCTGCAGAGCTCGATAACGGAAAAATCATTTTCGGTTCGAAGCACCGTACTGCCATTTACAATCCGACTAACTCTGATCCCGACACATTATCCACTTTTTCCCATCAGGCTGACTGGGGGGATGGCACTAAGGAATACGATAATCAAAGAGCTATTGTCTGGTCATTACATCAGCAAAAACTATTAGCTTTCGACGCGAAAAATGGCCACCTTTCAAAAAGACTAGATGCCAAACTAAACCACGGAAAATCAATAGCCATTAGCAATGCCGGGGATATTGTTTCATGGAATGGTAAGTCTAAAATTTTTTCGTTAAATCCAGACCAGCCTCCCGCCGAGTGGCAGGTCCTTGATTGGGGTATACAGGGTCCAACAGTAGGAGATTCACGCGTCTATGGAAAGTGGGTCTACCTACCAGAGTTCGATGTATTTATCGGCTTATCGAGCCACAAAACAGGCGTTTGGGTATATAAGCATTTACGCTGAAATATCTATGCTCATCGCAATGCTACCATCTAATCAATCCGCAATATTACTATTGCATTGGCCCAATATATTGCTTCGCCACAACAAAGTTGTCGATATAAGCGGTTTGTTCCGTCAGTGATCTTTGCATACCACCGTGATAAATATTTAGCCATACCTCTTCAATTTTTAGCCTGCGAGAGGTGCGAAATTGCATATCAGTTTTTTCAAATACTTCTCGACCATCTAGCCAAATCCTAAGCACGCCATCACTTTCACCCGGCGTATTTAGTCGCACATATTGCTCAACACAATACCAGCGATTATTTTTCAGCAAAGCACCGCCACTTTTATTCCAACTCCACATTGAACCATAGGCATCATGCTGATCAAGATGGTAAACATAACTCCCCATCGGCGTTACTTTTTCATTGTCCTGGAGAATTGTTTTTAAAAACAATCCTCGAGTTGACCAACCATTTTCGCCATTCGGTTTACGCCCGCCCCAACCAGCTCTGTTATAAGTACCGGCAAAACCAGGCATCTTCCCGGTGGTAACGACTTGATTCCAATCATCACCCAACCGCAAATAATAGCGAAAATACGCCTCTTCGGGCTCGTCAAAGCCATTAGCAGAAAATTTATACCGCTGATTTAAAGCCACACGTCCTCCTTCCGGAAGCGTGACAGACAAAGCTCGACCCGATAATGGCTGAAAACCATTACCTTCATCCCAACCAGTTAATTCACCCATTTTACCGCCATCCGTCCAAGCCCTGTACCATCCCCGAGTATCAAAGCCATCAGCATAAAAAACGGCCGGATGTTGATCTATGCCTTCATCATTAGGATATTTAACGGCTATTCCCGGTGGGGTGTTCACAAGTTCAGTTGAAGATACGGGGGCAGGTGCCACTTGAAAAACACCTATTTCGAGTAATTTTGGACTGTAAATTTTTTGAACTGTCAATTCTAACGAAGCGCGCTCCACAATCTCATTTTTGGCTAACTGGGTTAAGTCAAAATGAACAAGCGCATGTCCGGAGCGCCCTAGCTTAAACACCTTCTTAGTTCCTAATGATGACGTCGTTGATTCACTCAAATAAGTATCTGCATTAGCTGTAAAGCTATAACTAGACAGATTTGTTCTGACAACTAATTTGGGACTACTCGCTGGCTGGAGTGATTCCCGGCTATAAAAATTAACAATACTCCTCCCACGCAGCCCGCGTAGAAAGAATCCCTCATTCTCATAACTTAGCTCCGCCCAACCCCTAACCAAAGCAGTAACATCAAAATATATTTTGCTGTCTTTCGGCTGCGTTACAACTGCCGCCTTCGCAAAGGCTACATCACCCCATGTTTTCCCGTTAGCGTCTTTCCAGTCACCCAGACGTTTGTCCCAGGGCAATTTTGCCGGGGCATTATAATAATCTCGAGTGGCGCTGCGATCATCCCACTTGACGGCCAGCAAACTAGTACTCAAACTACCCAGCAGCACAAAGGCAATCACAGCCGTAATGTTTTTACTTACCGTTGCTCTCGTCATTCAGGCACTTCTCATCAGTTGGAGGTTTGGTCGATTCGAAAGGCGTTATAATCTGACCTTCAATTGTAAACGGAATTCCCGCCCGGGATTTGAAAACCCAACGGTTTCCTCGTAGCCGCTGTTAAACAGGTTATTAACCATAAACTTTAAAGCAATATCATCACTTAACTGCCAGCCCAGCGTACTATCAATTTTGCTGTAGCCTGCCATTTTAATAAAGCCGGTGCGCACCGAGCTATCAATAAAACTGTCGACATAATTTGCTTGCACGTTCAGGTAATAATTGTCTGTTGGATGCCATAACAAAGCCACTCCTCCGGTCCATTCGGGGCGGCGCCTTAACGTCACACCGCCATCCGCCGAATAATCGGTATGAGTGACATACAGATAGGTTTGCAGCTGCGCTGTTGGCAAATAAGTTATTTTAACTTCCTGGCCCTGCGCAACCACTTTTGAGCGGTTAACATTGGTAAATAGCACGGGGTCGAAATCGACCAGGTTGGTGAATCGGTTATAAAAATAGGTCGCTGTAAATTGCAGTCGGTCTTCAAGCAATGTCTGCTCAACACCGATCGACGCGTTTTTACTGTATTCAGGCTCCAGTTCTGAATTACCGACTAGTGGATGCCCCAGGGCAAAAAAACTGGGCAGTTTGAAACCTTCTCCATATCGTAGCAACAGATCGGTGTCAGTGGCGGCAAAGGTGTACCGAGAGCCAAACCGGTAAGTTGTTTCATCAATGCCATCGGCATCATCACGGCGCATACCGCCCGTTACGCTTAGGGAATCAGAAAGCTGATGATTTAGTTCCACAAAGCCGGCGCGAATACTACGTTCAATGTCAAAGTTTGCTGGCACTGGCATACCAAAATCAATCACACTATCAAACCGGCCCTTTTCTTTGCTCCACTCCGCGCCGATCCCCATGCTGGTTTTATCGGTAAGGGTTAGAGTATTGGTAACATTGAAACGACTATTTCGATACTCGCTCTCACTTGTGAGAGGAGGCACAGAGGCCAATGGAAAGATACCCGGATTATCCAACTCTTCATCATGCTTGCTATAGGCGGCTGACAAATCAACGCGCCACCAGCTATTAACCGCCCAGCCGACTGAGCCGCCCAGGTTAGTTTGTTCAAATTCACGTATTTCTGTTTCGCGAATAATGGCCAGCTGGTCACCACCACTGTCTTCAGGGAAAGAGGATGAATCGCCTGCGGCATGAAAGAAATTCAGCTTCCAGTCAACGGCTGTGCCCGCCAGAGAGTTTAATTTCAGATTGAACTGGCGACGTTCAAGCGAATCGCCCTGCACCGCATTGCCGCCGTCGCGATAAGCGG
Source organism: Gammaproteobacteria bacterium F7 (assembly GCA_001593685.1). Taxonomy (GTDB): domain Bacteria; phylum Pseudomonadota; class Gammaproteobacteria; order Pseudomonadales; family IMCC2047; genus IMCC2047. Next base: position 3,760 of record LUKI01000077.1, on the reverse strand, counting down.
CCGACAGGTTCGCGACCGCACTTTCGCCAATCGGCGCGGCTATATGGAAAGCGCCTGCATGCTGGTCGTCACTACCGGCCTCCAGCGTGACTATCTGAGTTTGATATTGCTCACCCAGCGTGGTGATACTGACCACACCGCCTAACGCTTCAGAGCCATACACAGATGACAAGCCGCCGAAATAGACATCAACACTTTTAATCAGCAGCGGATCAAGCCCAACAAAGTCATAGCCCCCGCCACGCGAGTTGAGAATGTCATTCACCTTGACGCCGTCAATCATCACCACGGTAAAATTGGGCTCGCCGCCACGCAAGGATATAAAGGTCAGCCCCCCTTTGCCACCCTGCTGGGTAGCCGTCACACCAGGCACATTGCGAAGCAGGTCGACCACCGTGACCGGTGCAATCACCTTTACCTGCTGCTGCGATATGTGTTGTCGATCAACGTGTTTTCGGGACAAATCGTTTTTAACAATGGTGGCGGTAACTTCAAGCTCGTCAACTGTTGCTGGCTCCGCCTGCGAACTATTGGCATAGATAATGAAAAACCCCAATAAAACACTACGATAAATTGTCAAAACGATCCCCTGTTATAGTTTTTCAGACGGGCGATTCTCACACACCCTCTAACGAAGTAAAACTGGATTTTTATCAAATTGCCCTTACCAACGGGCTATGCTAACGTCGCTGCCAAAATACCACCGGATTTAGGTTAAGGATTCCCTATGCGCAAAGTGATCAGTCTGATTGCCGAACTACTCATCGTCACAGCGGCAGTGTTTATCGCTGATTACTGGCAGCAGCATGCCAATGTCATTCCCCGCTCACTGATTCACTTACCGCAGGTGGATTACACCGTCCCGGAATTCTGGCAAATTCTAAAAATCTTTTTAGGCATCCACCTGGTCGCCATTGTGCTGATGCAGCTCAAAGCCGGCGCCTGGATGATGAGCAACACAAAACGCAGCATCAACGAATTGTTTTTGCTCATTGCCACCTACTCGATCTCTGCACTCACGGTTTTCCTCGCCACCACTATCAACTTCGATCCCGATTTAATGGCCGGCATTGGTATTTGTACGGTAGCGATAGTTTTGTTGATTCATATTATCAGCGCACTGGTCAAAGGCACTTCATTTGGCTCCCTAATGGCTGCGCTGGCAACAGCATTATTCAAGCGCCTGTTTTCAGTGGTTGGCTTATTAGTATTACTGTTAGCACTTTCACCCGCCGTGATGGCCTACTTCTTCACTAAAGATCGCGATTTTGCCAACATTGTCACGCAAATGCGCATTAATATCAGCGGCTTTTTCAGCGCAGATCTCAACTACAGCCTAGTTTTCGCAACCGGCGACTATCGCTTTCATCAACCGATGCTGGCGCGCATGGCGCCAAACGATAACAGCACGCTTTACGTGCTCGAACGCTCCGGGCGTATTCTGAAATTACCGTACCCTTACTCAGCCTCAACACCACCTGAGGTAGTGATGAACTTACAGGATAAGGTTGGTTATGTTGAAGTCGAAAATGGCGCCCTTGGATTTACTTTTCACCCTGAATTTGGCAAAACTGATTCAAGCAATTCGGGGTTTCTTTATATCTATTACACCGATGTACGAGACGACAAACAGGTCAATCGAATATCTCGTTTCAACCTTGGTGCAGAATCAACCGCTGACATCATTCAGTCTGAAACACCGCTACTAACACTCAACAGGGAGTCGAATGGCTTCCACAATGGTGGCTCTGTTGAGTTTGGCCCGGACGGGTTTCTCTATATCGCCCTTGGCGAAGGCATTCACCTGAAAGAAAGATCACAGGCAAAAACACTGCGTCAGGGCATTATCCGTGTTGATGTTGATATGCAGGGCGGCGAAACTAGCCATCCAATACGAAAAAACCCGATAAACGGTAAGTCTGAGAATTACTATATTCCAAACGACAATCCCTTCGTTGGCCACAATGATATCCGAGAAGAGTATTGGGCGATTGGATTGCGTAACCCTTTTAGAATTTCGTTTGATCAGGAAACCAGTGAGCTATGGGTCGGTGACGTTGGTTCAACAAAATGGGAGGAGGTTAATCGCATTGAAAAGGGCCACAACTATCAATTCCCCTACGCCGAGGGCTTTGAAGTAAACACCGCTAAGCGTCCCGCATCCCTGATCGGACAAGAGGCAGTACCGATTTATACCTATTTACACACTGCCTATGATCGCGCCGTTATTGGCGGCATAGTTTACCGAAACGGCGACTTGAGCGATCTAACCGGCAAATACATTTTTGCCGACAATTACTCATCGAAGCTTTTTGTCATGTCAACCGACCAGCCTCGTGTTAAATCAGTACAAGAAATCGCTCGCGCAAGCCAATATGCCCAACGCGGTGTCAGCTCCGTCTCCCAGCTGACGAACGGCGACGTGCTTATTACGACACTGGGGCGCGCAAGTGCGGCAACCGGCGAGGTCCTAAAATTGACCGACAAGGAACCTGTCAAAAACACACCGCAAGTCTCAGCAGAGGAACCGGTGCTCGTTTCAGCCACCGATGCCAAAGAAATTTTCGTCACTAACTGCTCGCGCTGTCACGGAGAAAGCGGGCAGGCAAATGGTCCTGATTCACAACTGCTGGGAGTGAATATTGCAGATTTTTCAACCGCTGAATTCCAAACCAGACGCAGTGACGACGAGCTGCTAAAAATTATCAGCAACGGCGGTGGTGCAGCAGGCCTCAGCCCACTTATGCCGCCCTGGAAGGGTATTTTGGATGAGCAGGAAATTAACGCTCTTATCGGTCATATCAGAGGGCTCGCGGGAACAGAGACTCAACCTCAGAATTAGCCACAATGGGGAGTTGGGCAGGATGATGAACAGACTGCCCGCTCCCCCGCCCAGGCTATAAATACTCGCTTAGATGCAAGACTCAACCGGAAGGTTTGACCGAAACATTGAAGACCTTGGCAAAACGCGCTACTAGAGATTGCCTTGAGTAGCTGGCCGCCACTTCCGAACTAGCCACTTTGACACACCCCTCTCGCAACCCGGCTACAAAACTAACCAGCTGCTGCTGAATATCCCGTTTATCTGCCAAATCCGCAATATCATCAAGTCCAGCTTCAGTCAATGTCGTTGCCGTATTACCCGCTTTATCGGTCAGCGCCAGTACCGGTTTACCCGCCCGAAAGTACTCATAAAGCTTGGCTGGAATCTGGTGGTTACAGCTCGATGCTTGAAACAACAATAACCCATCAACCGATAACATCTCCTGCAACGCCTCGTTATAACTGACGCCCGGTGCCAATGTAACCAGGTCTTCAATGTCTCGCTGACGCAACATCGGCTGAAAAATAGCATCATGGCCAGTTGCTCTGAGAATAATATTTAAACTACCACCACTGATTGAACCCGCTTTTTTCAGTTCCGACAAAGCATCAAAAAAGGCGGTTGGATCTCGCTCCGAAGGATACAGCACGCCACTATGGACTAACGTCAGTTTTTCAGATGCCGAGGCTGAATGGTTAACCCCTTTTTCAGCAGCACAAAAAATTTCTTCGTCATAACCATTCGGAATCACTACAAAACGCTCAGGCTCAACGTCTGGGTAACGCTGTAAATACATATCACGCGCCCCCTGAGTAGTGAAAATAGCGCGCGCTGCATGTTTGACAATCTGCCGCTCTATCCAGCGATATATTTTTTTTTGTGTCGGGTTGGCTGGGTAGTTCTCTTCCGTCATGGAATCACGACAATCCACCACCC
>LUKI01000076.1 GCA_001593685.1 Gammaproteobacteria bacterium F7 | reverse complement strand
CTCACGAACTGTTCCAACAGCTGTTTGGAAAGCTGGGCGTCATTAAACGAAATGGCCTGTTTGATGGCCGGTTCAAGCAGACTTAATTGGCTGGATAGTAAGTGCTCTTGCTGCTGCTGGTATAGCTTGAAGTTTGCGTGAAGCTGAGACAGGAACAGGATGGCTGTTGCAGCGAGGGCAAAAAGACATGCGGATCGCCAAAAACCTTGGCTAGCTGTAGAGTGACTGCGCTGCTGCATTGTTACTTTATATTTCGCCTTTATTGTAAACCGTTGCGCGGTAAGGCAATGGCTACCTTTTCTAAGACGTTTTTTAGCCTCTTATTCTGTCGATTTGTGGTGGTAAACGCCCACAAGTGTCTTCCAGCGAATCCATTTGTGCTGTTATTTATAGAGTGTTGACTGTTTCTTTTTGATACTTGTTGTCGGTGAAAACAGTTTATTCAGGCTAGGCTAAGAGTTGCTAACTGGCAAGTTTTAAGGCTTTTCCCCTCGCAGACTTTTAGTGTAACGAGGGGTAGAGTGTCGTGGCAGACTGTTAGGGTTTCTCTGTTTGCTCGGCTTGTTCCAGGCTAATCACTGACCAGCCTTCTTCGGGGGTTAGCGTCTGTTCGTCGCAGAACACATGAATACGACCGTTAGTGTCGATGGCAAATAACGGGTAAAGCTTACGTCCTGGCTCAGTAAAAAGGTCATTAAAGGAAAAGCTTTCGCTTAGGCTGGTGGTGCGGATTTTGGCATCTTGACTGAGCAAGCTGGCAAACTTACTAAAACTCAGGTCGCTACTAAATAACGTTTGTCCTTTATGTTTCGGGGCGATGGCATGCTTGTCCTTAAGGTTTTCATCATTGCTGTTAGGTAGTGAAAACAGCCGCCGCCCGCCAAATTCGTCCCGATAACGCATACAGGCTAGCGCATTCAGCTCGCGCTGTGGCGAAAGGCCTAACAAGTGTCCAATGCCGACCAGGTCCATGCGGTCATTGGCGAGTTCGGAAACGGGGTTGCCGTAGAACGTATCGAGCCCTTCCATGCGTGCGGCACTGATGTTATCCCAACTGGTGTCCGCCAACAGCGCTTTAAAGCCTTGGCTTTCTAGTGCGTTGGCGACGGCACGGGCTACTGAGTTGGCGCCGACAATAAGAAAGCCGCGCGGGGCTGGCGCGGAAACTTTCAGTGCGCGAGCCAGGGGACGAGCGGTGGCGCTTTGAAAGACCACGGTGCCGATAATAATAATGAAGGTCAGCGTGACCAGCAGCGGTGCTTGTTCAAAGCCCTGTTCTTCCAGACGCAGAGCAAAGAGAGCTGAAATGGCTGCTGCGACAATACCACGTGGACCAATCCAGCTAATTAACAGGCATTCACGCCCGCTTAAACCGGAGCCAAAGGTCGAGGCTAGAACCGCTAACGGGCGGGCAATAAACTGAACCGTCAATAACAACAGGATTGATATCCAACCAATTTCAGCGAGCTGTTCTAAATCAATGCGTGCCGCAAGTAGTATGAATAGGCCGGAAATGAGCAGGGTGCTGAGATGTTCTTTAAAGGACAGAATTTCTCCAACATCGGTGTTTTTCATGTTGGCCAGCCAGATGCCCATCAGCGTGACACTCAGTAGTCCTGATTCGTGCTGTAGTGCATTGCTGCCCGCAAAAACCAGTAACACTAAGGTGAGTGTTGCGAAGTTGTGAAGGTATTCAGGCAATAACTGTTTGCGCAGGATGATGCCAAATACATAGCCTGCGGAGCAGCCAAACAGGCCGCCTACCAGTAATGTTTTTATAAAAACAAAAAGGGTATAACTTATTTCCCCGCCTTGCCCAAAGGAAATAATGGTTTCATACACCAGTACCGCCAGTAGTGCGCCGATAGGGTCAATAACGATTCCTTCCCAGCGAAGCACATTGGCAATGCGTGCGTTGGGGCGTACGCTGCGTAACATGGGCACAATGACGGTCGGGCCGGTTACGACCACCAGTGAGCCAAACAGTAGGCTAAGCGGCCAACCCAGGCCAAGCAGAAATTCACAGGCAGCGGCCATGATTAACCAGGTAATGAGGACGCCAACGCTGACGAGACGGCGAACAACCTGCTCTAAGCCGCGAATTTCACTAAATTTGAGGGTTAGGCTGCCCTCAAAGAGAATCACCGCGACGCTCAGCGAAACCAGCGGGAAAAATAACTCGCCCAGCAGTTCGTTGGGGTTTAATACGCCAGAAACTGAACCGAGGCCAATGCCCGCTAGCAGTAAAAATAAAATGGCAGGCAGTTTGATAGACCAGGCCAGCCATTGGCAGAAAAGGCCACAGATGCCAATGACGGCTATCATCAACGCGGGTTCAAGCATAAAGTGTGTCCGTAGGGGGGTAGCGCAAAGCATAAGAGTGTCTGCGGCTTGGGTAAAGTGATTTATGGCCGGGCCTGGGGAGACTAAAATCGGTAAAAGAGAATTTTCTATGCAAACTTATCTTATACGCCGCGCAGCGCTTGTGTTGGGTCCCGTTTTTGCGCTGCTAACAACGCTGTTGATGATTTTTTATGGTTGGGAGCGGGCGCCAGCTTACACAGCGGGAGTCACTGTATTGTGTGCCGTTTGGTGGATATTTGAAGCGGTGCCGCTCCCCGTAACATCTTTAATACCTATTGGGCTGTTTCCACCCTTGTCGGTACTTGATCACAGGGCTGTTGCCCAGGCCTATGGAAATCCTCTGATTTTGCTCTTGCTTGGCGGGTTTATTTTGTCGGCTGCAATGGCCAGTAGTGGCGCACATCGACGGGTTGCTTTAATGATGGTTAACCTGTTTGGGCACAGTGGTGACCGGGGATTAGTGTTTGGTTTTATGATGGCCTCAGCGTTGTTGAGCATGTGGGTGTCGAATACGGCGACTGCTCTGATGCTGTTGCCGGTGGCCTTAGCTGTTTTGGAGTCAGCGAAAAATAAAGCGTTGGCGGTGCCGTTGTTACTGGGTATTTGTTATGGCGCCAGCGCTGGCGGTATGGGCACGCCAATTGGCAGCCCGCCTAATCTGGTGTTTATGAAGGTCTATGCGGAGAACACGGGGATTGAGCTGACTTTTCTTGATTGGATGAAATGGGGGGTGCCGATTGTTGTTTGTTTTGTACCTATTATTGGATTCTTTTTGACACGAAAATTACGTACCAAACAGGCCATTGAGTTACCAGGATTGGGAGCCTGGCAAAGCGTTGAAAAGCGTGTGCTAACGGTTTTTGCGCTGACCGCACTGGCGTGGATTTTGCGAAAAGAGCCCTTTGGCGGCTGGAGTAGCTGGTTCGACTTGCCGGGTGCCAATGATGCCAGTGTGGCGCTGGTGGCAGCAATACTACTCTTTGTTATTCCCGACGGCGGCGGGCGTGGCGGTAAATTATTGAGCTGGGACGCAGCGAGCAAGATTCCCTGGGGGATGTTATTGCTGTTTGGTGGCGGTATTGCGATAGCCAGTGCGTTTAAGGTGAGTGGTTTGAGCGAAGCGTTGGCGGGCCAGCTCACAGGTCTGTCGGCATTGCCTGTACTGTTATTATTGCTGAGTATTTGTCTCGCGGTGACTTTTTTGACTGAAATGACCAGTAATACCGCTACTGCGACTTTGCTGATGCCGGTTTTGGCGGCGGCGGGTTTGGCTTCGGGGGTTGATCCTGCGCTGTTAATGGTGCCTGCGGCAATGAGTGCCAGTTGTGCTTTTATGCTGCCGGTTGCAACGGTGCCCAACGCGGTTATTTTTGGCAGTAGTATGGTGACGATTGCTGAGATGGTTAAACACGGTTTTGTGTTGAATATCGTTGGCGCGCTGCTAATTAGTTGCTTGTGCTACTGGATGATTGCATAGACTAAAAATGCGTTGCCTGACGCCTATGTCTTCCACTTAATGTTACAGCCCAGAGACGGCTTCTGGTTTGGGTCGATAGGCTGCCCTGCTAATAACGCATTGATCGCACGCCGTAAGTCCTGCCCGTTGACCGGTATGCCATTGCCGGGGCGGGAGTCATCCAGTTGGCCGCGATAAATACACCTCAAATTAGCATCAAATAAATAAAAATCAGGCGTACAGGCAGCGTCGTAAGCTTTGGCGATGCGCTGGCTTTCGTCGTATAAATAAGGGAAGTTAAATCCGTTTTGTGCGGCAAAAACGGCCATGTTGGCGGGTGCGTCCTGTGGATAAGTATCAACATCGTTGGCGCTGATAGCGATAAAGTTAACGCCTTTGGGTTGGTAATCCAGAGCCAGTTTACAGAGCTCATGTTGCACGTGAATAACAAAGGGGCAGTGATTACAAATGAACATGATAACGGTGGCATGTTCTCCCCTTAACTGCTGCAGGGTGAGGATGTTACCGCTGACTGTGTCGGGTAACTCGAAGCTTGGCGCCTGAGTGCCCAGTGCAAGCATATTGGATGCAGTACGTGCCATGATAGCGGTCTTTGAAGTGACGTTTTATCAGTATATACCGATTAGTCGTTGTTGTTGAATTGGAACTTGGAGCGCCGTTATTGTGTCGTTAAGGTAAAGGTTTTTATTAATCAGGTCTGCTGGATCAGGAGGTTTTAAATGGTGCAATGGCTGGAGGGTAAGGTTGTTGAAAATAAGCACTGGAACCATCGACTGTGTAGTTTATCGGTTGATGTACAGCTACCGGCATTTTTAGCTGGGCAGTTTATTCGAGTCGCTTTGCCTGAAGTGGGCGATGCGTCGCAAATGGAGGCGCGGCCCTATTCCTTTGTGAATGCACCCCATGAAAGTTTACTGGAAATATATTTTAACCAGGTGCCCGCTGGCAGCTTGTCAAACCGCTTGGGAGGGTTAGAGACAGGCGATACAGTTTATGTCGCGGATCGGCCCGCGGGTTTTATGACTGAACAGGAAGTGCCGGATGGTGAAACCCTCTGGTTGTTGGCCACCGGCACGGCTTTGGGGCCTTTTTTGTCGATATTGAAAACGCCATCGATTTGGCAGCGCTTTAAAAAAATTGTGTTGGTGCACGGGGTGCGCAAGGCTGATGAGCTGACCTATGGCGAGTTGATTGGCAGGCTGCAAAAGCTGCATGAGGGGCGCCTGACGAAGATAAATAGTGTGACACGTGAAGCGTTTTCAGGTGCGATGCCTGAACGTATTCCGGCGGCTATTAGCAGTGGTGAACTTGAGAGGTTAGCAGGTATGGCTTTAACGGCTGAACACAGTCGGGTGATGGTGTGTGGCAACCCGGGCATGGTCGCTGAAAGCATGGCTGCACTGGAGAGCAAGGGGTTGAAAAAACACTTGCGGCGAGAACCCGGACAGGTTTTACAGGAGATATATCAATAGTTTTTACAAAGCGGATTCAGCAGGAGGTGCCACCCGAAGTCTTATGCAACTTTGGGCCTGTAGCCATAAAAAATTGTTGCGTCTCTGTCGCTTAAATTTTTGATGCTATGCGTAACGCCTGCTGGAATAAAAACCTCTTCCTTGCCGGCTTGAGTAAACGCGTTGTCGTCAAGTGTGAACTCATAGCTTCCGGCTTCCATCATCACGAGCTCATCTTTGTCCTCATGGCTTGCCTTATGTATTGCATCACCGGCTTTGATGGTTCCCGTGGCAAACGAAAAACCTCGTTTCATCCAACTTTTTTTGACCTCTTCAATATCCACCTGACGACTTCCTGGCTAACGATGCTAATGACTATTTCGTTTTTTGATGGTGAAAGCTCTCAAAAGGACAGCGTTTTCCGCTAGCTAAAACCACACTGCTGGACCTATCCAAGGAGCTGCTGCCGTGGCTGATAAAGGCAATTGATTTTGCTTCTCCCAATCCTGTGCAGGGTGGCTTTAGAGTGACTTGGTATTGGTTGTTTTGGTGGTCTTTGAGGATTAGTTCACTGTCACTGGCTGCGTGCCAACTGCCAACCTGGTGAATACCCAGCTGTAGGTTGTCGGTATCGCTGTGCTCGTCGGCGAGAAGGTGAGTACTTATTAAACCATTAAGCAGGAAGGTGGTGATGAGGAGACTAACGTAAGGGATTCGTGTTGATACGGTCACCGGTTATACCTTTATAAAATCAGCAATTTGAATTTAAGGACAGAAACTTGGAGTATTTTCTATCGGGATAATTCAATGGGATTTCGGTAACCTTGTAAATGTCCGTTGCGCCTGGACTTTAGAGGGCAGTCTAAAGATCGGCGACTGCGCCAGCTTTTTCTTTGAGGTGTTTAACCAGGCGGTTTTGCTTGTCGACCAAAATAACCTTTGGTTCGATGGGCTCTTTAACCAGCTCAAACCCCATGATAATGATTTCTTCACCTTCGTTGATGAGGTGGGCAGCTGCACCATTTACGCAGATAACCCCGGAACCGCGTGGGCCGGCAATCACATAGGTTTCCAGGCGCGCGCCTGTGGTATTGCTGACGACCATGACACGTTCGTTGACCCACAGATCAACGGCGTCGATCAGGTCTTCATCAATGGTGATACTGCCGACGTACTCCAGGTTAGCTTGGGTGACGATGGCCTTGTGGATTTTTGATTTTAGAACCGTGCGCATTATATCCCTCCGGGCTATTACAGTGGAGGGGGAAATACGCCCTTCCGAACAGGGCGCGTATTATGGCGTGGCTAAGCCGTTGTTTCAACTTACTTTTAAGGCTTATTGCGGGAACGTATGGCGAAGCTGCACCTGCTTTTGCGACGGCAAGAACAGGCGCTAGCTTGAACTTTCTTTAACGGGCATTTTCCAGTGCTTTTTTATTAAAGTCTCGTGCCTTGAGGCCATTGCCAAAACGAATGTTTTCCAGTGTCAGCAGGGTACTTTTACCGGTTTGGTGATTGACCATTTCCATATTGTCTGGTCGCCAGTAGTTATCTAAATAAAGCTGGTAGTTGTTGAAGGTTTGCGTTTTAAGGAGCGAGTCCTTGCGGTCATAATAGTCCACTTTGAGTGGTTGATAGATCTCCTTGTCGATCCAGGCCACCTGACGTGTATAACCGGAGTTTTTGTCGCGGGGGTAACGTTCGATAACAAAGCTGTCGCGGTCTTGATAGACTTCGTCACGTAGCCATTTGTAGGTGTATTTGGCGACTTCCTGTGAGCTGATATCCTCATAGGCAAACTCGCTGCCCATGTAGGGGCCAGATTTGTTGGCAGAGGAAATACGCTTGACGCGTTTTAAGGCGGGTAAGAATAACCACTGATCGTCAGGCTTTAGTGCGTGGGTGTGGCTCAAAAAGGCCGTGCCTTTGACGTCGGCGGGTGAGTCAAAAATTGATAAGCTTTTATCGCCATCATCGTTTACTTCGAGGGTGCTAATACGAATCTCTCGAGTGCTTTCCTGGCCCTGTTTGTTACGCAGTATCATTTTCATGTCTGCGAATTGGTCTACCCATCCAGTATCGCGGCGATCCGCCTCTTCGGCAATGGCGAGGCCTTTGCTTTCAGGGGAGGTGCTTTTCAGTGTTTCAGCATGGCTAAAGGGGCACAGCAACGCCAGTGTAAACAGTGGTGTTAAAAGGGTTCGTTTATGCATGCTTTTTTTCCTCAAATTTCATTAATACCGGAGGCAACAAAAAGAAATCAATCGCCAGGGCAATGCTGATCACAATAGCGGTTAGAAGGCCCATACCGGCATTGAGTTCAAAGCTGGACAGGGATAACACTAAAAAGCCTGCCACTAACACCAGTGTGGTGGTGAACAGGGCTTGGCCAACGGTCTTGAAAGCATAGCGTACAGCATCCTCGCTGCTCATATTACTCTCGCGCCGGGCGCGTAGATATTTGCTTAAAAAGTGCACGGTGTCGTCCACGACAATACCCAGCGTCATACTCATGACAATGGATAGACTGAGCCCGACCTCGCCAACAAACAGTGCCCAGATACCAAAAGCTGCGGCAGCGGGAAACAGGTTGGGGATCAAGCTGATCAGGCCAACTTTGACCGAGCGTAGTGCCAGTAATAAGACCAGGGAAATCATCACTAGCGCGACACTCGTACCGATCAGCATGCTGATAATATTACGTTGGCCGATGTAGGCAAACATAATGGCGGTGCCACTACCTGTCGCCTGTTTGATGTGTGGGGCGTTGTTGCTAAGCCAATCCTGTACACGTTGCTCCAATGCAATCAAGTCGTTGGATGATAACGTTTTTAACGTTGCGATCAGGCGTGTAGCGGACTTATCGACGTTAATTTGATTGTTTAAATCCAGCCCGTAGGGCAGCGACATTTCATAGAGTAGCAAATACTGCGCGGCCAGTTCGCGCTGTTCCGGCAGGCGATACCAGGCCGGGTCATCGCCATGCAGGTTCTTGTTGAGCCGGGTCATGATATCGGTGTAGGTCGCCTGCTGGCTCTTAACAGTTATGAAAACCGGGTTTATCA
>LUKI01000075.1 GCA_001593685.1 Gammaproteobacteria bacterium F7 | reverse complement strand
AACCAGTGCTGTTGCGAGAATGGTCAGGCTGCCGCCCTCTTCGATATTTCGAGCCGCACCAAAGAAGCGTTTAGGCCGCTCTAATGCGTGGGCATCGACACCACCGGTGAGCACTTTGCCGGAGGATGGGATGGTGGTGTTATAGGCGCGCGCCAGGCGGGTAATAGAGTCGAGTAGAATGACCACGTCTTTTTTATGCTCAACCAGGCGCTTAGCTTTTTCGATAACCATTTCTGCGACCTGCACATGGCGTGCTGGTGGTTCATCAAAGGTGCTGGCAACGACTTCGCCGCGCACGGAGCGCTGCATTTCTGTTACTTCCTCTGGACGTTCGTCGATCAGTAAAACAATCAGGTGACAGTCAGGGTTGTTGTGGGTGATGGACTGCGCAATGTTCTGCAGCATCAGTGTTTTACCGGCTTTTGGCGGCGATACAATCAAGCCGCGCTGGCCCTTACCAATCGGTGATGTCAGGTCTAGAATTCGGGCTGAAAGGTCTTCGGTGCTACCGTTGCCGCGCTCCAGATTAAGGCGCTCTGTTGGAAATAGTGGTGTCAGGTTTTCAAACAGAATTTTGTTTTTGGCGTTTTCAGGTTTATCAAAGTTGATGGTATTAACTTTGAGTAGAGCGAAGTAACGCTCGCCATCTTTTGGCGGGCGAATCTTTCCAGCGATGGTATCGCCTGTGCGTAGATTAAAACGGCGAATTTGGCTCGGTGAAACATAAATATCATCCGGTCCGGCCAAATAAGACCCCTCTGCTGAGCGTAAGAAACCAAAGCCATCCTGTAAGATTTCCAATACACCATCACCAAAAATATCCTCGCCGCTTTTTGCGTGGCGTTTGAGAATGGTGAAGATAACGTCCTGTTTACGTGATCGGGCCAGATTGTCTAGGCCAATTTCAGAGGCAATTTTTAAAAGTTCGGGTACTGGTTTTTTCTTTAATTCGGATAGATTCATAAGGGGTTTTGGTGTGATTGCTTGCGCGCAGGAAAGTGGCGCAGGGTTAACTTGGGTTATTTGAATGCTTTGGGAATGTTAAAACGGAGAAGACAACGTTTAGAGACGCGTCTTGAAAATGAAAGATAGCACCCAATTTAAGGGGCGTCTAGCGATTAGCGCGGTAATTTAAAAAAAACCCGCCGATGTGGCGGGGTTTGGTGTTTTTACAGGTTGCTGTCGATGAAAGCAGCCAGTTGCGACTTAGACAGTGCGCCAACTTTGGTCGCATCAACGGTGCCGTTTTTGAACAGCATCAACGTCGGGATGCCACGAATGCCGTATTTTGGTGGTGTGGCTTCGTTTTCGTCGATGTTTAGTTTACATACCTTCATGCGGCCAGCGTATTCCTGAGAAATCTCGTCCAGAACCGGTGCCAGCATTTTACAAGGGCCGCACCATTCAGCCCAGTAATCCACCAATACGGGGATGTCGGATTGCAGTACGTCCTCGTCAAAGGAACTGTCGGTAACATTAATAATTTGGCTCATTTGAATAAAATTCCTGATGGATTCATTGGGTCAGCTACTATACCGCGCCAGGCTCTTTGGGAGAAGCCCTGATGTTGGCGGAAATATTCGCTAGCGTTTGCTATGCTCTTATATGGTGCTCGAAAAGCACTATTCAAGGGGTTTGAGTGACTTTATCTATAGGCGCGTTTATGCATGCTAATTTAGCTGCCCACTCAGCAATGAGCGTTAAAACAAAACAAAATTATGTGGCGGCAATCGACTTGGGCTCTAATAGCTTTCACATTTTAGTGGCTGAGTTTATTGATGGCCAAATGCAGCCTGTGCATTGCTGGGGTGAAAAAATCCAGTTAGCTGAGGGCTTGGATCGTTCAAGCTATTTGAGTGAGGCTGCTAAAACAAGAGCGCGTGATTGTTTAGGTCGTTTTGCTGAGGCGATTGTGGGAGTAGCGCCTGACCGAGTACGGGTGGTGGGCACCGATGCGTTACGCCGGGCCGCGGATCAAGAGGCCTTTGTGGCGGAAGTCGAAAGCTTGCTGGGTGTGTCGGTGCAGGTTATTTCTGGTGAGCAGGAAGCGCATACCATCTATCAAGGTGTGGTAGGGGGCAAACGGGCCAGGCAGCAAGCAATTCCTGAATCAATGCTGATTGTTGATATTGGTGGTGGTAGTACTGAGCTGGTACTAGGCAAAGGGGTTGACGTGGTTGCCTGTGCAAGTCTGCCGTTAGGCTGTGTGAGTTATTCGCAGCAATTCTTCCCGCAACAAATCAGTGATAAGTCCAGCTTCGAGCGATCACTGCAGGCTATTCGTGATGAGTTAGTGCCCATTCGGGAAACCTATGTGTCGACAAACTGGCAGCAGGCGGTTGGTACGGCGGGTACGGCCTTGGCTATTGAGGAAATACTACAGGCTCTGGGATGGAGCGTTAGTGGTATTGATCGACATAACCTTGAACGTCTCGCTGATGTACTCTGCCAGGGGGAGTCAATAGCAGCCCTGCAGCTGCCAGGCTTGAGCGAAGAACGCTTTGATATTATTACCGCGGGTGTGGCAATTATGCTGGCCGTATTTCAGGTCTTTGATATTGGCGTGCTGGAAACCAGCGTTGACTCATTGCGTGAAGGGCTGATTTACTCGTTTCAGCCTTAACGGCTCCTGTGTGGCTCTGCGCTGTTATATTGAGGGTCTAGCATATCCGGTCAAGCGGACAGGCTGTGCTCATTTATTAGTGATAAGCTGCATTTCTTACCCCTTTTTCTAGCAAAGCCTGTCTCGATAAACATTGTCACCGTTGCTTTCAGCAATCCCTTAAGGTTATTGCTGTAATAATTGCGCGGCCTGTTTCGCAAAGTAGGTCAGAATACCGTCGGCACCTGCACGTTTAAAGCACATCAGGGATTCCAGAATTGTTGCTTCTTCCTCCAGCCAGCCCTGCTGGAAAGCTGCCTGATGCATGGCGTATTCGCCGCTCACCTGATAAACGTATGTGGGAACACGGAACTCCTGTTTTACGCGATGCACAATGTCCAGATAGGGCATTCCCGGTTTTACCATGACCATGTCGGCCCCTTCGGCAATATCCAGCGCCACCTCGTGTAATGCTTCGTCGGTGTTTGCTGGATCCATCTGATAGCCTTTTTTGTGGCTGGTGCCAAAGTTGGCGCTGGAGCCAATGGCGTCTTTATAGGGGCCGTAATATTTAGAGGCATATTTTGCAGAGTAGGCCAGAATTTTGGTGTTAACGTGGCCGTTTTGCTCCAAAGTGTCGCGAATAGACGCGATTCGGCCGTCCATCATGTCCGATGGCGCGACGATGTCTACGCCTGCTTCAGCATGTGATAACGCCTGTTTGACAAGGGCCTCCACGGTGATGTCATTGAGCACATAGCCGTTGTTATCGGTAATGCCGTCGTGGCCATCTTGCGTATAGGGATCAAGGGCAATGTCCGTGCTGATTCCCAGCTCCGGGCAGGCATCTTTCACCGCTTTTACGGCACGCTGAACCAGGCCGTTTGGGTTGTAGGCTTCGGCGCCATCCTGTGTTTTCAATGACTGCTCGATATTAGGAAAAATAGCGATTGCAGGGATGCCGAGTGCCACTAACTCGCGAGCTTCTTTCACTAACTCATCAATGCTAAAACGTAACTGGCCAGGCATGGAAGCAACAGGCTCTCGTAGCCCCTGCCCTTCCTTAACAAACATTGGGAAAATCAGGTCGTTGACCGACAGCGTGTTTTCGCTCATCAAGCGGCGTGAAAAATCATCGGCGCGCATGCGGCGCATACGGGTTGCAGGAAATTGACGGTTAATGGCTTTATATGACACGGAAAAACTCCAACTTTCGGCTAAATCATGCTATTTGCACAGCGATGTGAATGGCCGGTAGGGTATCATGTTTAGGGAAAAAGAGGGGCGCAATTTAAGCCCAGCTAAAAATAGCAGTTTATTCATCAGGAGGCGATGTGCCGCACGATGGTCTAATACGTTTGTTGGCAACATTAACGGTGTTTGCTGCGCTGTTGTTTTGGGAGAATAAACGGCCGCGGCGTGCGCTGGTAAAGCGTAGAGCTCAGCGCTGGCCGGGTAATTTGGGTGTTGCGCTATTAAATACATTGATTGTGCGGCTGTTATTGCCTGGTTTTATCCCGGTGCTGATCGCTTATCAGGCGGCGAGCGCTCAGTTTGGGTTGTTGAATCAGCTGTCACTCCCCTTTGTTTTTGAGCTTCTGGTCACGTTGCTACTGCTCGATTTGCTGATTTACTGGCAGCATCGGTTGTTTCATCGCATCCCCCTTTTATGGCGACTGCATCGTATGCACCATACTGACCCGGCGGTTGATGTCACCACAGCACTGCGCTTTCATCCACTGGAAATTGCCCTGTCATTATTGCTTAAGTCGTTGGTTGTCTGGTTGCTGGGCGCTCCGGTTGCTGCAGTGCTGCTATTTGAGGTCTTGCTCAATGGACTGGCGATGTTCAATCATGCCAATTTAACGTTACCAAAGCATATCGATGTGTTGCTACGTAAAGTCGTTGTGACGCCCGATATGCACCGGGTTCACCACAGTGTCCTTGGAAATGAACATAACAGTAATTTTGGCTTTAATTTGAGTTGCTGGGATCGCTGGTTTGGTAGCTATATCGATCAACCTCAGGAGGGGCATCAGCAAATGCGCCTGGGCTTAAATGAAACTAATTCTCAGCCGACGGGGTCTCTAGTTTGGATGCTCAAGCAACCCTTTAAGTAGTTGCCTAATAATTTGCCCTCAAGGCAGTTGAGAAATGAATAATAAAAAAATACTCATTGTTAGCGTTCTTGTGCTGTTTATTGCAGCTTTTTTCTTTTTTGACCTCGGCCAATATCTGACGTTGGACTATTTCAAAAGTCAGCGTGATGCCATCAGCGCCTATCAGGATGCCAACCCCTTGCAAACGGCGCTGGTTTTTTTTCTGGTTTATGTGGCTGTTACTGGCTTGTCATTGCCTGGCGCGGCGGTATTGACGCTCGCTGCTGGTGCTATTTTTGGTCTGTGGTGGGGTGTTTTCATTGTTTCCTTTGCCAGCACGCTGGGCGCAACCATTGCGTTCCTGGTGGCGCGACTGTTGATGCGTGACTGGGTGCAGAATAAGTTTGGTCAAAAACTTAAGGCCATTAATCAGGGTATTGAGCGTGAGGGTGCTTTTTATCTGTTTACACTTAGGTTAGTTCCGATTTTCCCCTTCTTTGTGATCAACCTGGTGATGGGTCTGACGCCTATCCGTGTTGTGCAGTTTTTCTTTGTCAGTCAGGTCGGCATGCTGGCGGGTACCTTTGTGTATGTGAATGCCGGTACGCAGCTGGCGCAGATTGAATCGCTGTCAGGAATTCTGTCGCCGGGCCTGTTGTTATCCTTTGTGCTGCTGGGCATTTTCCCGCTGCTGGCGAAAAAGTTGGTGGATGTCGTCAAAGCGCAAAAGGTTTATAAGGACTATGAAAAGCCCAAAAACTTTGACGCTAATCTGGTGGTCATTGGTGCGGGTTCCGGCGGTCTTGTGGCGGCTTATATTGCGGCAGCAGTAAAAGCCAAGGTGTATCTGATTGAAAAACACCAGATGGGTGGCGACTGTTTAAATACCGGCTGCGTACCGAGCAAAGCGTTGATCCGATCGGCCAAAATTAATCGCTATCTTCAACGTGCCGGAGAATTTGGTCTGCAAGCATCACCTGGTGGTGTCGACTTCGCTGCCGTAATGCAGCGTGTTCATGGCGTAATTAAAACCATAGAGCCCCATGATTCGGTGGAGCGTTTTACCGGCCTCGGTGTGGATTGCATACAGGGCGAAGCGCGAATTACTTCACCCTGGTCCGTGGAGGTCAATGGCCAGTCGATTCGCACCAGAAACATTATTATTGCTTCTGGCGCGCGGCCCTTTGTGCCGCCTATTGAGGGGCTTGCCGACGTCGGGTATCTGACTTCCGACACCCTGTGGCAGCTTGAACGGCAGCCTAAGCGTCTGTTAGTGATTGGCGCGGGGCCAATTGGCTGCGAGCTGGCACAAAGTTTTGCGCGGCTGGGATCTGAGGTGATCCTGTTGGATATGGCGGATAAAGTGATGCCGCGGGAAGATACCGATGTGTCAGCTTTTATTGCTGAGAAACTGGAAGCCGATGGTGTTGAACTGCGGTTGTCGCATAAGACGGTAAAATTCAGCAAAGAGGGTGAAACTAAAACGTTGCAGGTTGAGCATGAAGGGCAAGTGTTTGGTATTGTGTTTGATGAGGTGTTGGTGGCGGTTGGTCGCCGTGCCAATACGGAAGGCTTTGGACTGCAGGAACTAAACATCGGCACGACGCCGCAGGGTACTCTGCAGGTTAACGAGCACTTACAAACCCGTTTTCCCAATGTTTATGCCTGTGGCGATGTAGCAGGCCCCTATCAGTTTACCCACACCGCCTCACATCAGGCCTGGTATGCGGCGGTTAATGCCCTGTTCGGCCGTTTTAAAAAATATAAGGTCGATTATTCGGTGATTCCCTGGGCGACCTTTACTGACCCGGAAGTGGCGCGTGTTGGTTTGAATGAGGCGGATGCAAGGCAGCAGGGCGTTGATTACGAGGTGACACAATATGCTATTGATGACCTGGATCGCGCGATTGCAGAAAGCGAAGCGCAGGGCTGGGTTAAGGTGTTAACGGTGCCCGGCAAGGATAAAATTCTTGGGGTAACGATTGTTGGAGCTCATGCTGGTGAGCTGATTGGCGAATATATTCTCGCCATGAAACATGGCCTTGGTCTGAATAAAATTCTTGGCACTATTCATATTTACCCGACCTACAGTGAGGCCAATAAGTTTGCTGCCGGTAATTGGAAAAAGGCCCATAAACCAGAGAAACTATTGGCCTATGTGGAACGTTTTCATGCCTGGATGCGAGGCGCTTGATGCCACTTGCTTTGTAAATTAAAAACCGCCTTAATGTGGCTGGATTGAATGAGGAGTTTTGGATGACGAGTGTTGAAAGCAATGTGTCTGAGCGCTACGCACAGGGCGCGCAACAACGAGAAGAGGCGCTGTGTTGCCCGGTTGATTATGATCCCGGCCTGCTGAAAATTTTACCGACCGAAATTATTGAGCGCGATTATGGCTGCGGTGATCCTTCTCGTTATGTCCGTGAAGGTGATACGGTGCTGGATCTTGGTAGCGGTGGCGGCAAAATCTGTTACATGGCGGCGCAACTGGTTGGTGATAAAGGTCAGGTCATTGGCGTTGATATGACCGACGAAATGCTGGCGTTGGCGCGTAAATTTCAGTCGCACATGGCTGAAAAAATAGGCACCGATTTAGTTGATTTCCGTAAGGGATATATTCAGGATTTGGCGCTCAATGTGGATGCAATGAATGATTACCTGGCCGCTAACCCGGTCAGTGATAATGTCAGCCTGCAGGCGCTTGAAGCCTGGAAAAAACAGCAACGTAACAGTCAGCCGTTAGTGGCAAGCGAATCGATAGATTTGGTGATATCCAACTGTGTTTTGAATTTGGTGGCCGAATCTGATCGTAAGCAGATGATTGACGAGATTTTTCGGGTACTAAAGCCGGGTGGACGTGTCGCTATTTCTGACATTGTTTCTGATGAATCGGTGCCCCAGCATTTAAAGGACGATAACAGCCTTTGGTCTGGCTGTATTTCCGGTGCTTTTCAGGAAAAGGGGTTTATGGAAGCCTTTCTGGAAGCGGGCTTTGTTGCCATTGCCTATGATAAGTGGGATGAGGCACCCTGGCAGGTCGTTGAGGGCATTGAATTTCGCTCAGTCACCTTGATGGCCGTTAAACCTGAAAAGACCGGGTTGGTCGATGCCGGGCATGCGGTTATTTATAAGGGCCCCTATGCTGAGGTCAGCGATGATTTGGGAAACATCTATCCGCGCGGTGAACGTATTGCGGTTTCAAAGCGAACCTTCAGGTTGATTGCTGAAGGGCCTTATCAATCTGACTTTATTGCGATTGAGCCTGCCAACCCCGTTGATAATGGCTGCTTTTGTTTACCTGCTGGTACCAAACGTCCGGCAATGGAAAGCAAAGGCGCTCAACATGGCGGCGCTTCCTCGGGCTGCTGCTAAACGTTTTTTTATTGAACAAAGTACTTTTTGGAGAATATCGATGGAACATCCCCCCAAGTTTTTAGCAATTTGTGAAGACGCTCGTACTCGTATACAGGAAACGGATGTCGCAACGGTTAAGGAGCGGCTGGAACGTGGTGATGATTTTTTGCTGATTGATACTCGTGAGGATCGCGAGTGGAATAAAGGTCATTTACCGGGCGCGATTCATATCGGAAAAGGAGTCATTGAGCGCGATATTGAAGCGAAGGTGCCAGATACTGACCGCGAACTGATTCTATACTGTGGCGGTGGTTACCGTTCAGCCCTGGCGGCAGACAATCTAACGAAAATGGGCTATACCAAAGCGATTTCCATGGACGGTGGTTTTCGTGGCTGGAAAGACGCTGGATTAGAAATCG
>LUKI01000074.1 GCA_001593685.1 Gammaproteobacteria bacterium F7 | reverse complement strand
TTACCAAGGATCAGGTTTCCAATGTTCGAACGGGCCTGGTTGCCGGTTCTGGCGGCTATTGTACTTAAGGGGACCTCTAAAAACCATGGATTATTGTGGTCTTTACGTGTCGCGCGCTGGCAGTGCCGCATATTGGGGGTGTCTTTGCCGTTAAATTAAAACGCCAGTAGTGTGATCGTTACTAAAGTGATGTTAACAACCTACCCTAAAGTGAGCATAAATGCGATGAAATGATTCGTTCCGATTCAGCGAGTGTCGACGACCATGGATTAAGTGGGGTTTGTGGGTCTCTGCGATGATTAGCGGGTTCCCGGGTGCTGTAGCAGGCTGGCTTTTATGTCCAGCGCGTCAATGAGTTCGAAGTTCTTAAAGTCACCGTTATTGAGGATTTTTTCCATGGCGATCACGATGCTACGGGGTTGTTTGCGTGTGATGGTGGCTTGAATGACGAAGGTGCGGTGGCTGTTTTCCAGTTTTAGGGTGACGATAATCGGGTTGTTTTCGCTAAGTTGGCTGAATACTTCAGAGTCATCGCCAAACTCAATTTGAGCGTGTAGCTCGGAGTAGTCGCTAAGTAAGCAGGGGTATCCTTTGTCGCCTTGCTTGAGACGGATTTGAGCGGGTAGTCGCGTTTTGATGCGGTGGTGTGTGCGCTGGTCGCGGAAAAGTAGCTCGGGGGAAAATATCTCTAACAGAGTTAGCATGTGGCCGCGATAGTAGCCGTCTTTTGGTTGTGTTGATTCCCGCACGCTCGACTCTAGGGTGGCGATGCCTTGATCCGGGTGGCGGGCAATCAGCGTAATATTGTTACCGTTGCGGAATTGGCCACGTCGGCCAAGTGAGGCTTTGCTGGGGTAGTCGAGTTTATTCTCTTCGCCTGTGTTGCCTGGCAAGATGAGACAAAAGTTGCTCGCTTGCAAATAATCCTGGCTATCGGTCGTGGTTTCGATGGAGAGCTTGGGGGTGCCGGTTCCGGTGGCGGCGAATTTGAGCAGGTTTTGTGAGTAAATGTAGAGCCCGTTAATCTCGTAACCCAGAATGATCGACTGCATGAGCATGTGCTCCTGATACTCGGGGTAGTAATCAATCCGTGCGCCGATAGGGAAGTTCTGGGTGATGTCTTTTATTTGCTCAATACTGAGAGGGTCTGGGGTGAGTGGCATGGTGGTGGCTGGCTCTCATTCTATGTTCTTGTTTTGTGGTGTTTTGCTGAGAAAAAGAATAGGGCTAAATTGCGGTCTTGTCGATTTTGCTTGCAGTTGGTGCGGTGCGGGGTGCTAGGTAAAAGCGGGATAAAAAAAACGGATGACGCAGGGCGCCATCCGTTAAGTAACACACAAGGGGATGTGTAGGAGGAAAATGTTACTTAATGTTACGAAATCACGATAATTTGTGAAAAAGTGTTACATCGGTAACAGTTGGGCGCGATAGTATAGGTTTAGATTGTTAGAGTCAATACTATTTGTTTGTTTTTAGTAAGTTTTTTTTTCAAAAATTGGTTTTTTGAGGTTTTGTTTCAAGTGCTCGGTTTTGATGGCGTTCATCGTTCTGGAAACGTTTTGAATTGTCACCATCAAGCCTATAATGGGCCACTTTGAAAACGATAGATTTAATCGGGGTTGGAACTATGCAGGCAACAATTAAGTGGGTTGATGGGGTGCGTTTCTTGGCCGAGGCGGGCAGCGGACATACGGTTACAATTGAAGGGCCGCCTTCACATGGTGGTCGTAATACAGGGGTTCGCCCAATGGAGCTGTTATTGTTGGGGTTGGGTGGCTGTACGTCATTTGATGTGATGAATATTCTGGGTAAGGCGCGCCAGAATGTGACCGATTGCGTGGCTGAAATCGAAGCTGAGCGTTCCGATGAAGTGCCTGCCGTGTTCACTAAAATCAAAGTGCACTTTAAAGTGTCTGGAAAGGCCCTAAAGGAGGCTGCCGTTGCTCGTGCGGTAAGTCTCTCAGCGGAAAAGTTTTGCTCTGCTTCAATTATGCTCGAAAAAGGTGGCGTTGAAATTACCCATAGTTTTGAAATTGTTGAAGACGAATAACTGAGGAAGTGGTAATGGATATTGATCAAATGCGCCGGGAGTATTTACACGGCGGCCTGACACGGGAAAATTTGCACGACAACCCCATTGACCAGTTCCAGTTCTGGTTACGGCAGGCGGTGGATGGCCAGGTTGTCGATCCGACAGCCATGAGTGTAGCCACGGTTTCCCCGGAAGGGCAGCCATCGCAGCGTATTGTCTTGTTAAAAGACTGTGACGAACGGGGCTTTGTTTTTTATACCAACCACAGCAGCCGTAAGGCGCAGGATATCGAAGGCAATAATAAGGTGAGTTTGCATTTTGCCTGGCTAGAGTTGGATCGGCAGGTGAAAATCTGTGGTACCGCAGAAAAGGTGCCAACCTCTGAATCGCTCAAGTATTTTCTTTCTCGCCCTAAGGGAAGCCAGTTGGCGGCCTGGGCATCGCAGCAAAGCCATCCTATTTCATCGCGTGGCTTGCTGGAGCAGCAGTTTGCGAGGATGAAGGAGAAATTTCATAAAGGGGATGTGCCGTTGCCAAGCTTTTGGGGCGGCTACCGGGTCAAGCCTCATCGCATTGAGTTTTGGCAGGGGGGCGCCATGCGCTTGCATGATCGTTTTCAGTATAGCCTTCAGGATGATCAGAGTTGGTTGATTGAACGCCTTGCGCCGTAATGCGCCTTGCTTTGACAGAGGAATAAAAAAACGCCCGATTCAGGGCGTTTTTTATGGGGATATGATTGTTTTAGATGTGATAAGTCGTTTTAGTCATGACCTTTGACATCAGGGTCATGCCTGCCCGAATCGGCAGTGGCAGCTTGGCACCGCCGGCGTTGGTTGCTGTTTCGGCGTGTTGTGCTTCATCAATCTTCATTTGTTCCAGAATCGCTTTGGATTTTTCATCCTGCTCAGGCAATTTTTGTAGGTGGCTTTCCAGGTGTTTGCAGACCTGATGCTCGGTTTCGGCAACAAAGCCTAAACTCCATTTATCCCCAGCAATGCCCGCCAGCGCGCCAATGCTAAAGGATGCGCCGTAGAAAAACGGGTTAAGTAGACTGGTGTGGCTGTGTAATTCATTGAGACGCCCGCGGCACCAGGCCAGGTGGTCTTCTTCTTCATTCGAAGCGTGCTGCATGGCATGGCGTACCTGTTCCAGTTTGGCGGTTAGCGCCTGGCCTTGATACAAACCCTGTGCGCAGACTTCCCCTGTATGGTTGATGCGCATCAGGCCTGCTACATGTTTAGCTTCTTCGCTGCTGAGTTCTGTTTCTGCTTTCCCGCGCGCCGGAGATGGGCGCGCGCCTTCTGCACTGCTGCCGGCAATGGTACGAAGTGCCCGGTCCGCTTGAGTGAGCAGTTGGTCTAAAAAAGACAGGTTTCGATTTGCCGATGACATGCTGAGTAAATTCCAATAGTTAAAAACTGAGCTACCATTATAAATGGGTGGTTATTCGCCGCAAGTCGAGATGTTGTTTGGGTACGAAGAAGCGAGAAAAGATGTGACTATAGATGATCGACGACAATATGTTCGTAAAAGCCTGCACAGTACCGTCAGCGTGTTTGAAAGAAATACTAATCAGTATATTGGGATGCTGGCGGATTATTCGCGGGGCGGTTTTATGGTGGCGAGCACCGTAAAGCCCCTTCAGGTTGGGCAGCACTGTGAGTGTATGCTGTTAGTGCAAAATTCGCTTGAGGCTTGTGCGACGCGTGTTGCTGTGGATGCAGACTGTGCCTGGTGTGAAGAAACCAGTCCGTCATTTTTTGGTATCGGGTTTCGGGTTGATAATATTTCTGAAGAAGCCATGCAGGTGCTGGAATCCTGCGCTGATTGACCGGATAATAGCCACTGTTGATGGTGGCAGGAGTTACAGTGGTGCAGCGCAGTAAAATCATTTCCGGTGTTTTGTTGCTACTGGCGCTAGTGCTTGTTGTCATTGTTATTTTGTTTGCTCGAATGCTCAGCTTTACAGCCCAGAAGGGCGCTGCTGATGCGATGACGCCTTTAACTGTTTCTGCGCAGGCTATTTCACGCCTCTCCCAGGCGGTTCAAATACCAGCGATCTCTTCGCAGCCCGATAAACAGCAGCGTACCAGCAGTTTTCAACAGTTTCACAATTTTCTCGCTCAAAATTTCCCCTTGGTTCATGGTGAATTAGAGATAGAACGAATAAATAACTTTGCGCTGCTTTATCGTTGGCAGGGTACTGATAACACTCTTAAACCTGCATTGCTGTTATCCCATCAGGATGTTGTACCGATTGAACCGGGTACCGAAAGCGACTGGCATTATCCGCCCTTTGCGGGTGAAATTGCCGACGGTTACCTCTGGGGACGAGGTGCTTGGGATGATAAAAGTACCCTGATGGCTTCACTCGAAGCCTTGGAAATGCTGTTGGCTAACGGAGCTAAGCCGACCCGTACCCTGCTGTTAGCCTTTGGGCATGATGAGGAGGTTGGAGGCGAATTGGGAGCCGGAGCCATTGCCGAGCAGTTTCGACAGCAGGGAATGACGTTTGAATATATTCTCGATGAGGGCGCAGTGATTGGTGTTGGTTTGGTGCCGGGGGTTGAGCAGCCCGTCGCTATGGTTGCGACCGCAGAAAAAGGCTATTTAACATTGCGCTTAAGTAGTTTTGGGCAGGGCGGGCATTCGTCGGTGCCACCGAAGGTGACCGCGGTAGGTCGTTTGGCGCGAGCCGTTAATCGACTACAAGAGCAACCGTTACCAGCAAAACTTACCCAGCCGGTACGTGATATGTTTAGCGAGCTGGGGCCACATATGCCTTGGACTAAACGGCTGGTGCTGGCGAATTTATGGCTGTTTGAGCCAGTGCTTGTTGCAAATATGGCAGGCAGTCGTTCAACCCAAGCCCATGTGCGCACCACCACGGCCCCCACAATGTTCAGTGCGGGCGTGAAGGAAAACGTATTGCCGCAATCGGCTTCGGCGGTTGTTAATTTTCGCATTTTGCCTGGGCAGACACGGCAGCAGGTTATTGATTTGGTAAAAACAATTATTGATGATGCGTCCGTAACTGTTGAAGAGGCTGGCAGCATCAGCAGTGATCCGTCAGCGGTCTCCAGTAAGCACTCAGCAGCTTTCAAGTCGTTAAAGCGGGTTATTGAGCAGGTTAATCCCGACGTGTTGGTGTCCCCGGCGCTATTGTTTGGTGCCACAGACTCGCGCCATTTTGATGGATTGTCTGATAATATTTATCGCTTTACGCCTATTCGAGTTAGTGGCCCTGACATTAAACGTATTCATGGCACCAATGAACGTATTGCCGTCGAGGATTATGAAAATGCAATACGCTTTTACCATCAATTAATGACCTCTACCGTGATTAATCCTATGCCACTAAATGATGGGTAACCCGTGCTAGCCCATATTTGGTTTTTCTTTTTCTTGATTGCCTTTGTTTCTGGCCTCTATCAATGGCTGGTGCTGGGTAATGGTGAAATTTTCTCCGAACTGATTGGGGCGACCTTTGATATGTCCAAACTCAGTGTGGAAATTGCGCTGGGTTTGGTCGGGGTGCTCTGTCTGTGGTTAGGTTTTTTTAAGGTCGCAGAACGCGCGGGTGTTGTGGCCGTGTTGGCGCGATGGTTGGGACCTTTGTTTGAGCGCCTGATGCCTGATGTGCCCAAGGGCCATCCCGCCGTGGGGTCGGTGACCATGAACCTGGGTGCTAACGTACTGGGGTTGGATAATGCGGCCACGCCGATTGGCCTTAAAGCGATGAAGGATTTGCAGACGCTGAATAAGCAAACACCCGACACCGCCAGTAATGCGCAGATTCTGTTTTTGGTACTCAATACCTCTTCGGTCACACTTTTACCCGTTACTGTCTTTTTATACCGTGCTCAGCAGGGGGCGGCTGAGCCGGCGTCGGTGTTTCTGCCGATTTTGTTGGCGACAACGGCCTCGACCATTGTTGGGGTTGCGGCGGTGGCTTGGTTGCAAAAGCTTAGGCTATGGGATCGGGTCGTGATGCTCTATCTGGCAGGGTTTGTACTGTTGTTGAGTAGCCTGATGTATGGCTTGGCAAGCTTGCCAGCCGAGGCGATGGCGGCCACCTCGACGTTGGCGGGCAACCTGACGTTAATGTGTGTGATTATGCTGTTTCTGACGGTGGCCTACTTTCGTAAAGTGGATGTCTACGAATCCTTTGTGACGGGCGCCAAGCAGGGTTTTGGGGTTGCGCTGAAGATTATTCCCTACCTGGTCGCCATGTTGGTGGCGATTGGTGTATTTCGCGCCAGTGGTGCGCTGGATGGTGTGCTTTATGGTTTGGAGTGGGTAGTGGCAGGGTTAGGGTTTAATACGGATTTTGTCGCGGCGTTGCCGACCGCCTTTATGAAGCCGCTCAGTGGCAGTGGTGCCCGCGCCATGATGTTGGAAACCATGAACACTTATGGTGTTGACTCCTTTCCTGCGCTCGTTTCTGCCACCATTCAAGGCAGCACAGAAACCACCTTCTATGTACTGGCGGTCTATTTTGGTAGTGTGGGCATTAAGAAAGTGCGCCATGCGATTGCCTGTGGACTAATTGCCGACCTGGCGGGAATTATTACCGCCATCTTCGCTGCCTATTGGTTCTTCTATTGATAAATGCTCTACAGAAGTGAGATTTAAAATGACTGAAACACTCTTCACTAAAATTATCGACCGTGAAATTCCCGCAGACATTGTTTATGAGGATGATCAATGTCTCGCGTTTCGAGATATTAATCCTAAAGCCCCGATGCATATTCTGGTGATCCCTAAAAAGGTGATCCCGAAGTTGGTTGATGCCGAAAAGGATGACGAGGCGTTATTGGGACATTTGATGCTAATAGCGGGAAAAATTGCCGCAGACGAAGGTTATGGTGATGCTTTCCGCACCGTTATCAATAACGGAGAAGCGGTAGGACAGTCGGTGTTTCATCTGCATATTCATATTTTGGGTGGTAGAGACTTTATGTGGCCGCCGGGCTGATAGTCCTGCCTTTGATGGCATCAGTTATCCAAAAAAAACCGCAGCCCTGTCAACGCCCGGACTGCGGTGTTCTTAAGTCGGGATATGATCAGGCGGCAATATAAGCCGTAGCGAGGTTCTCACAACGTTCCATAATGTGTGTGAAAACCACGGCTGCCGCACCTGCAAAATTTTGCGCCATGGCAATGCGAGCACCATGCACCTGGTTTTCACCGGCGCTATCGGTCAGCTGCATAAAACATTCAACCATTTGATAAATACCGGTTGCACCGACAGGGTGGCCGCGTGCTTTTAAGCCGCCAAAGGTGGTGATAGGCAATGTGCCGTTCAGGCCCAGTTCGTCCTCGGTAAATTGCGTTGCCGTGCCTGGCGCTGCAAAA
Source organism: Gammaproteobacteria bacterium F7 (assembly GCA_001593685.1). Taxonomy (GTDB): domain Bacteria; phylum Pseudomonadota; class Gammaproteobacteria; order Pseudomonadales; family IMCC2047; genus IMCC2047. The sequence goes on along the minus strand of LUKI01000074.1, from coordinate 1,295 downwards.
CCACAGGCTTCCAGGCTAAGGGCTGTCATGATGGTGTACGCATCATGGGGTTCGAACAGATCGATGTCCGCCGGAGTGAGGCCTGACTGGTGATAAGCGCGCTGCGCGGACATTTCTGCTGCTGCAAGTTTGAGCAGGTTTTCTCTATCGGCCAGCGCCAGTTGATCGCTGGCAACCGCAGAGGCGCTGATACGAACCACCGGTATACCTTGTTCCTGTGCTTCGAGCGCAATTTCCAAGTTGCCGAGAATCAAGGCCGCTGCACCATCGCAAATAGGCGGAGCATCCATGAGCTTTATTGGGCCGCTTATTGAGCGTGAAGCATGGTAGTCATCGTGATCAAGGTGTTTTCTCAGCATTGCTTGCGGGTTTGTTAGGGCGTTTTTATGAGCGTTAATTGAGAAATTAGCAAAGGCTGATGTGTCAAGGTTGTATTGCGCCATATATTGTTCCATAACCGCAGCATTCAGGCTCAGGAACGTTTCTCCTTTACCGCCTTCTGAATCCCAGTGTGAGGCCGTGGCCAGTGCTTGAGTGGTGTCTTCGCGGTCAGTGTGCGTCATTTTTTCTGCACCGCACACCACGACGGCGTTATGGCAGCCACTGGCAATTGCCATAAATCCAAGTCGTGCTGCTGCGCCACCCGAGCCACAGGCTCCTTCAGCGGTTATGGCCTCACAACCAGTCAGGCCTGACCGATTTGCAATTAATGTGGCAATAAGTTGCTGATTGCAGAGCTGACCTGACATCATGTTGCCGGCATAGAAAGCGGTGATTTTTTCGGCCGCTAGTCCGGAGTTGTACATTGCTTGAGTAACAGCGCTTGCGCCCATGTCGGCAAGACTCTCGGCTTGTTTTTTGCCTACCGTTGTCTGACCGACACCAATTATAAATACATCGCTCATGGTGATTTCCCTGGTGATTTGTGTGATTGCTTTATGCAATGGATGTTAGGCATATTTTGTGACGCTAACGTGATGATTAGATTAATTATTTATGTCAAAACAAAGAGTTGCAGCATTGTTTCTGTCACAAGACTGTCATTCGATCGCGGCAGAATAACGAGTCATGGAAATTAGACGTTGGAGATAATATGGATCAGTCAGCTCAGGACAGCGCCTCTCAACTGTTGCAAGAATACACACGCTTTTTTGAAAAAATGATGACAGCCGGTTTGGCTGGATTGACAAAGGCTGCTGACCCAGATCAGGGTGGAAATGAGGCCGTGATAGATGAGGGCCTGGCTGCGAGTGAAGTGCCGCTATCAGCGAGTGTCGATCTCGAAAAGCTTATTC
>LUKI01000073.1 GCA_001593685.1 Gammaproteobacteria bacterium F7 | reverse complement strand
CCGGCTCGTCGATGAAGGGTGGTGGGGCTGATGACGGTAATATCCGGGTGCTTGACGAGACCATCGAGTAAGTACTGCACGCGCTGCTGTAGTTGTTCCTCAACCTGCGGCATACCAACCTCTTCGAGTAATGACAGGCTGGCATTTAACGCGTAAGCGCAGAGCATGTTTGGGCTGCCGCACTCAAAACGCTGGGCGTTATCAAGCGGTTCCCATTCGAGGCGATCATAGTTGCCGCGGTGCTTAACCATATGCCAGCCATATTCATTAAGCTGGAGTTGTTGACGTGCCTCGGGCGTACTGTAAAACAGTGCCAGCCCCTCAGGGCCAAGCATCCATTTGTGCCCATCAGCGACTACAAAATCTGCCTGGTAAGCCTGTACGTCAAAGACCTGCGCGCCAATGCTTTGTATGGCGTCTATGCAAAATAAAATATTACGTTGTTTACAGGCTTTGCCGAGGCGTTGGCAGTCCATTTTCAGGCCTGATGCGTACTGAACAGAACTAATGGATAGCAGGCGAGTGCGATGATCAATGCAGTCAATTACGGCTTGATCAGGGTCCTCTTTATGAGCGAGTTCCGCGACTTTGACGTTAACGCCAAATCTGGCAAGTGATTCCCAAACGAGGCGATTAGAGGGAAATTCCTGGCTGCTAATAACGACGTTATCGCCGGGCTGCCAGTTTAGTCCATAGGCAATGACTGATAGCGCTTCAGAGGTGTTCTTTTGTAAAGCAATATCGTCGCTGTCTGGCGCATTGATTAGCGCCTTCAAGCGTTTTCGGAGCTGCTGTTCGACTTTTAGCCATTCTGGATATGCGGCGGCCCCCTGTACGACGTTTTCCTGGGCAAAGGCGGAAACGGCAGTTGCTGCGCGCTGTGGCCAGGGACCGACGGCTGCATGATTGAGGTAAACCAAGTTGTGATGTTGTGGGAATTCATTTTGCCAGTTCATTACCGCCTCAGCGCAATCATCATGGACTTAATTAAGGTGTTTTCTATAAATTATTATCGTCGACTATAGCTCGGTATGTTGTTAGCTGTCGAGCGTGACATCGGGGTCGGGTGCTGTACCATGGAAAACATTAAATGGGCTTGGGTAATAGGAGCAAGCGATGAAGTATTCTCTGTTAGGCAGCAGTGATCTTGAGGTGAGTAAACTGTGCTTAGGAAGCATGACTTGGGGAGAGCAAAATACTGAAATTGAAGCACATCAGCAACTGGATTGTGCCGTTGAACGAGGTGTTAATTTTATTGATACCGCTGAGATGTACCCCATTCCGCCCCGCGCTGAATCACAAGGGGTGACGGAAAGCTATATTGGTCGTTGGCTAAAAAATCGCCAGGATCGCGATAAGCTAGTGATTGCGACCAAGGTCACTGGGCCCGGGCGTAATATGGATTATATTCGAGGTGGCCCACGTCTGACGGCAGAACATATATACCAAGCCGTAGAGGATAGTTTGCGCCGCTTACAAACCGATTATATTGATCTTTACCAGCTGCATTGGCCTGATCGAAATACTAACTTCTTTGGCAAGCTAGGTTATCAGCATAATGAGCAGGAAGAATCGACACCGATTCTGGAAACGCTGGAGGCATTGGACGAATTGGTTGAGCAGCATAAGGTGCGTTATATCGGTGTTTCCAATGAAACGCCCTGGGGTGTAATGAGTTACTTGCGGTTACGTGATAAATATCAATTGCCAATGATTCAAAGCATTCAAAATCCTTACAATTTGCTGAACCGCAGTTTTGAAGTCGGGCTGGCAGAAATTGCCATGCGTGAAAAAGTAGGGTTGTTGGCGTACTCGCCGCTTGGCTTCGGCACACTGACGGGTAAATACCTTAGCGACCAGCAACCGCAAGACGCTCGCTGCAACCGATTTAAGCATTATTTGCGCTATACCGGAGATCCTGGAGTACGGGCGACTAAAGCTTATGTTGAGCTGGCTCGAGATCACGGTCTGGAGCCTGCTCAGATGGCATTAGCCTGGGTAAACTCTCGCTCCTTTACCACCAGCACGATTATTGGTGCTACGTCGATGGCTCAGCTGGAAACGAATTTGAATAGCCTTGAGGTTGAATTGAACGACGAGGTGATAGCGGGCATTGAGTCGATTCATCAAACCTTGCCAAATCCCTGTCCCTAAATAGACGGCAAAAAAAAAGCCCGACTGATATCACGCCGGGCTTTTTTATTGCGCCTTTGGGGGGGTTAGTGTAAATATTTAATACTTTTCGAAACGCCTGAAACACCGGTTAAACCATCCCAGTTATCCTGGCGACCTTCGCGCCACCCGGAAAGCCATTGCTGGCGGCCTGGTTCTTGATGAAGGGGGCATGCATCTTTGGTTTTACCGTGAATGCCAGCTTGATAACCTTTTTTAAAAGCTCTTACTGACGTGTCTCGTTTCTGTGTCTTCATAGATCTTGCCTCTTGATTTTGATTAACCGACAAATGTCGCATTGCGTCAAAACTAAACTGCATGTGATCACGAATAAAGTGAAAATCGCTGTAACGCGTAGTCCTTTACACAAGCAGGACTACCAATTTAAATACAAAATATGCGGCTTGAAAATGATTTGTTTTTCATATCGAAAGGTCTTTTTAGTGTCTTTAGTAATACAGTTAATTCATTGAATTTTATAGGGATTTTTTTGGTGTGCTCAAAAGGGTGTTTGTTTTTTTTAAATGATCTTTTTATGTTTCGGTTCTAAGATTTTGAATTTATAGATGTTTCCTCTTCAGTGATTAGTTGCGTTTTGCATGCCATTAGTATTCACAGTAGACTTGCCGCCTTTCATTTTCAGTCAAAGCAGGTGTGTTATGAATCAGGCTATTCCAACCAATATCATCAGCGGTTTCCTTGGTGTGGGTAAAACAACACTGATACGGCATTTGCTGGAGGTGAAACCTGAGAATGAACGCTGGGCGGTATTAGTTAACGAGTTTGGTGAAGTCGGTATTGATGGCGCACTTATGCAAGCTGATGGTATTAGTGTAAAGGAAGTACCGGGTGGCTGTATGTGTTGCAGTGTCGGCCTACCGTCTCGTATTGCGCTCAACCAATTGATTGAAGAGCAGCAGCCGGATCGTATTTTGATTGAACCAACGGGATTAGCGCACCCTGTGCAGGTAATCAATATGTTTGCCAGTTCTGATTATGAGGGCGTATTGGAGATGCGTGCCACCATAGGGCTTGTCGATCCCTGGTGTTTAAGCAGTGAACAGTTTCGTCAAATTCCGGCCTTTGTGGACCAAATTAAAATGGCCGATGTGCTTGTCGCGACAAAAACCGACCAAACGGATCAGGAGCACCTGGAGGCATTTTTTACATACGCTGAAAAAATGCAGCCCGAAAAACTCAAAGTGGGTGCGATCAGTGGTGGTGAGCTGCCTTTGCAGTGGCTTGATTATGAGCGTATTAATTTAACCGCACCGGTGCAGGTTGCAGCAGGCCACGAGCACCATGAGGCGACACCCGAAAAGCCTCTGCAACAAAGCAGCGATGGTGTACAACGGCTGCAAAGCCAGACTGAATATGCCAACAGTTGTGGCTGGATTTTCCCGGCTGGGAAACTGTTTGATTTGGCTAAGTTGGTCGAGTTGGTGAAGATGCTGGAAATCCCTCGTATCAAGGGCTTGTTTGAAACCAGTGATGGATGGCATACCCTCAACAAAATGCGCACGACGGTTTCCAGTGCGGCTATGGAGCAACCGCCCGAAGAGCCTGGCAGTCGCGTAGAAATGATTCATACAGAGGTAGTGGACTGGAGCGGTGTTGAGCAGCAACTCAGGGAGTGCCTGATTAATTAGTGCTCATTGTCTTTAACTCGGGCACTTCTGAATATTATTAACTTTCGCCTGTAATGTGCAGAGACAAGGCGAGCTGCGCAGCTAATGGCTTTAGTCCTTGGTGATCAGCTCAATGTAATCATCAAAGTGCCTTCGTGCACAGGTTGGCAGCGAGCGCCTGTTTTGACTTACATGGCGGCTCGCTAGTCCAGTTCGCTGGCGAGTATTTCAATCCAATGCTTAACGGGCGTTTCAGTGCCTGCCCGCAAATGGGAAATGCAGCCAATGTTAGCGCTGGCAATTACGGTTGGTGAGCCACTGTGCAGGTTTTTTAGCTTACGCTCACGTAACTCTGACGATAAATCGCGTTGTAGAATTGAGTAGCTGCCCGCTGAACCGCAGCACAAATGGCCGTCGGGCACTGGCGTTAATGTGTGTCCGAGGCTAGTGAGCATCTTCTCTACGGAGCCTTTAATGCCTTGGCCATGTTGCAGGGTGCAGGGTGCCTGGAAAGCCAGCGTTTGAGGTGTTTTGCTGCTGAAGCGAGATAAGTCTTCGTTGCACAACACTTCACTCAAATCCTTTGTGAGCTGTTCAATGCGCTCCATTTTTGTTTGATACTCGGCGTCATCTTTGAGCAGATAACGGTATTCTTTTACAAAGTTGCCGCAGCCGCTTTCGCTAATCACAATGGCTTCAACAGCCTGCTTTTCGATGTAGGGCCACCAGGCGTCTATGTTACGCTTGGCCGAAGCTAATGCCTGCTCAGTGGCGTTCATGTGGTGGTTTAATGCGCCGCAGCAACCCTCGTTATCGAGCTTCAAGGTTTCAATACCCAGTGCGTCCATGACACGAGTCACCGAGTGGTTAATGTTAGGCGCTAGTGATGGTTGAGCGCAGCCCTGCAAAAGAATAATTTTGCGATCATGTTTATTTGCCTGAAAGGCCGTGAGCTGCTGACGAGCAGGAATACTTTGCCTGAGCTTTTTGGGGAGAACAGGCCTCATTAGCTGGCCACCGCTAAGCAAGAAAGCAAATAGCTTTCGGCGACTGACGATTTGACGCAACAGGTAGCGTTGCAGGCGCTCAGGTAGTGGTCTTACGTTCTGCTCATCCACCTGTTTGCGGCCAATGGTTAGCAGCTTGTGGTACTCGACGCCAGAGGGACAGGTGGTTTCGCAGGACTGGCAGGTCAGGCAGCGGTCTAAATGCAATTGGGTTTTTTTGCTGGCATGGCCATTTTCAAGCATTTCCTTGATCAGATAAATGCGCCCGCGAGGACTGTCGAGCTCATCTCCCAGTACTTGATAGGTGGGGCAGGTGGCGGTGCAAAAGCCGCAGTGTACACATGAGCGCAGGATACGGTCAGCTTCCTGGCCTTCGGCTGAGGCTAATATGTCGGGGCGTATGTTAGTTTGCATAATTTTATCTGTGTTACTCCGAGCTGACGGGAGGGTGTATCTGGAGTCATGGCGACGATGAAAACGCTCTTGCTGGTCGAAACGATAAGTTTGGAACCAACTTGTTAACCTTCCTATATATCCAGGTACATTCTGCCCGGGTTTAAAATATCGTGGGGATCAAAAGCCCTTTTTAAATTGATATGAAGCTGTTTTATCGCTGGTTCGAGTGGCTGAAAAACCTCACCAAAACCATCGTGGTTTTTAAACAAAGTGGCGTGACCACCGGCTTTCTGAGCGGTATTTCTCACCGTCTGTGGTGCTTCGTCGGACGCCAGCCAACGTAAGCCGCCGCCCCAGTCGATAATAGTGTTTCCGCTTAATGGCAGTGGTGCGGTTGTGGGCGGCACTGAAATCCGCCAGAAACTTTTGTCGGTTTGAAACTGTTCAAGCTGCTGTTCTCGAAACTTTTCCCAGAAACTTTCGGCGTCACTCAATACTTCGCCGCCTAACTCTTGGCAGGCGGCATTAACGCTGACCGTTAGTCCGGACAGACGCAGATAAAGCTTGTTGTTGAAATGACAGGCGGCCGAAAGGGGCAGTGGCTGGCTAGCTAGCTGATTAACGTACTTAATCGCTTGTTCGGCACTATAGTCAAAGACCAGTGTTGCTTCCTGTTCTGGTGAAGGCATGATCTTGAGGCTAATTTCCAATAACAGGCCGAGTGTGCCGTAGGCTCCAGTCATCAAGCGTGACACGTCATAGCCGGCGACGTTTTTCATCACTTCGCCGCCAAACTTCAGTATTTCACCCTTGCCGTTGATGATCTTTGTGCCCAGTACAAAGTCGCGAGCAGAGCCTGCGTAGGGGCGGCGAGGCCCCGATAAACCGCAGGCAATGGTGCCACCGAGGGTCGCTTTAGCGCCGAAAGACGGCGGTTCAAAGGCCAGCATTTGACCCTGTTCAGCAAGCAGACTCTTAATTTCCTGTAGTGGTGTTCCACTGCGAGCTGTGAGAATTAATTCGCCCGGCTCGTATTTTGTGACGCCTCGGTGCGCTGAGGTATTCAGGTGTGTACAGCCGACTTTCCGACCAAGAAAATCTTTGCTGCGGCCACCGCGTATTACCAGCGCATGCTTACTAGCAATAGCCTCGTTTATTTGGGCTTGCATTTGCTCACTGTTGTCAAAATCGTTTTTCATGCGCTTAGAATCTAGGTAAATCAGGGAAGGGCAATTCGCCATTGTGAACGTGCATATGACCAAACTCAGCGCAGCGGTGCAAGGTGGGAACAGCTTTGCCAGGGTTGAGAATGCCATGTTCATCAAAGGCGGCTTTGATCGCGTGGTATTGAGTTAATTCCAGATCGTTAAACTGGCTGCACATGCCGCCCAGTTTTTCGATGCCGACGCCGTGTTCGCCAGTGATTGTGCCACCCGCCGCGATGCACAGTTCAAGAATATCGTTGCCGAGCTGGTGAGCGCGATCCAGGTCATCGGGCTGGTTGGCGTCAAACAGAATCAATGGGTGCAAGTTGCCGTCACCGGCGTGAAATACGTTGGCAACGCGTAATTGATGATGCGCGGCGCGCTCGCTTATTTGATTTAAGACACTGGCCAGTTGTTTGCGTGGAATGGTGCCATCCATACAGTAATAGTCGGGTGAAATGCGTCCGACTGCCGGGAATGCGGCTTTGCGCCCGGCCCAGAATAACTCTCGCTGCTGATCGTTTTCGGATACGCGAATTTGATAAGCGCCTGCCTTTAGCAGCACTTCGTTGACACGTCCGGTGGTTTCGTTAATTTCAGTGTCGATGCCGTCAAGTTCACACAATAAAATAGCCGCAGCATCAAGCGGGTATCCGGCGTGTACAAAATTCTCCGTCGCTTCAATCGATAGCTTATCCATCATTTCAATACCGCCGGGGATAATGCCAGCGGCAATAATTTGGCCGACGGCATCACCAGCCTCCTCAACGGTGTGGAAGGCGGCTAAAAGCACTTTTGCCTGTTGTGGGGTTGGCAGCAGTTTGACCACAATTTCCACAACGATGCCGAGTAGTCCTTCGGAACCGATTATCAATGCCAGTAAATCGTAGCCCGCACTGTCCAGTGCTTCTGAGCCTAGTGTTACTAGCTCACCCTCGGCATTAAGGATAGTAACTTCCAAGACGTTGTGAACCGTAAGGCCGTATTTCAGGCAGTGAACGCCGCCAGCGTTTTCGGCAATGTTGCCACCGATGCTGCAGGCAATTTGTGATGACGGGTCGGGCGCATAGTACAACCCAAATGGGCGAACAGCCTCTGAAATCGCCAGGTTGCGCACGCCCGGTTGTACACGGCAGGTACGTGCCTGGGGATCAATGTTAAGGATTGCATTAAGCCGGGCAAGACTCAGTAGAATGCCCTCTTCATGGGGCAGGGCGCCGCCTGATAAGCCTGTTCCAGCGCCTCGTGGCACAATTGGAATCTGCCGCTGATGGCAGTAGCGCACGACCTGCTGAGCCTGTTCAACTGTGTAGGGGAGTGCGATGGCCAGCGGTGTTGATTGGTACAGTGATAAGCCATCACACTCGTAGGGCGCCAGCGCTTCGTCAGTGTGGAGTAAGCACTCTTTGGGAAGCAGTGGAGCTAGGTCGGCTACCACCTGGCGGCGTTTTTCGCGCTGTTTGTTTTGTTGTTGGTCTTCAGGTATTGCTGTTTGTTGACTCATGGCATCAGGAAATGATCAGGTTAGTTCATGATGGATGGTATACAGCTGTCAGAAGCGGGTAAAGCAGTTATTTATTTGGATCGTGTTCTTGGTTTTCGCATTAGAATTATTAATAAGAGTATTAGAGAGATCAATGGTATTATTCTGCTGCAACAATTTTGATCTATGTTGCATTTGGAGAACCGATTGTTGCGGAGTTCATATTTATCTAGTACGGCTCAAATGTTAGAATTACGCGATTTACCATAGAGCGGCTGTTAGTAACAGTGTTTGGCAGTTAGCACATCAAAAGCGATTATAAATGAACGAATTAACCCATCTTAACGAAAAAGGCGAAGCGCACATGGTTGATGTGGGCGCAAAGACTGAAACTGAACGTGAGGCTCGCGCTGAAGCTGTCGTTAAGATGTTGCCCGAAACCCTCAGCATGATTCTTGAGGGCAAGCACAAGAAAGGCGATGTGTTTGCTGTGGTTCGCATCGCGGGTATTCAAGCGGCCAAGAAGTGTTGGGACCTGATTCCCCTTTGCCATCCTCTTATGTTGACTTCAATCAAACTCAACATCGAGCCTCTTCAGGCACAATCCAAAGTGCGCATCGAAACCATTTGTAAAGTTGGTGGAAAAACCGGTGTTGAGATGGAAGCCTTAACGGCTGCGTCGGTAGCAGCCTTGACGCTTTACGATATGTGTAAGGCAGTCGATAAGGGCATGGTGATTGAACAGGTTCGTTTGCTGGAAAAACAGGGCGGTAAATCCGGCCATTGGCAAGCGCCAGAGTA
>LUKI01000072.1 GCA_001593685.1 Gammaproteobacteria bacterium F7 | reverse complement strand
CTCTTCCCGTATTTCTACAGAGCCAGTTACAGTGGAGTCATACTCAAGTTGGCTCGTTGCTGGCAGCCTGGATTATTGGTTATGGCGTGGTGCAGTCTCTGGCGCCGAAGCTGACTGGTCGGCGCGCGCAGTTATCAGCAGGCAAAACCGCTGCAGGCTGGGGGGTTATGTTGAGTTTAATTCCCGTTGTGATCGCGGTATTACTTTACTGTGATGTTGAGGCAGCGCATTGTGTTGTTGCGGGGTTATTGTTGTTTGGTGCCGTGTTTGCAGTCAATTCGGCGCTGCACTCCTACTTAATTGTCAGTTATGCACGAGAGCAAGGAGTTTCCTTGGACGTCGGGTTTTATTATATGGCCAATGCTGGAGGACGCCTGATTGGTACATTGCTTTCCGGACTTGTTTATCAGACAGCTGGTTTTGAGGCCTGTTTACTGGTTTCGGCTGTATTTGTTGTCACGTCCAGTGTTGTTGTGTCTAAGTTACCGCAAATCAAAATGGCGAGCTGTTGATCGTGTTGCTAGCGTAATTTTCGAATGCGGAAGTTTTTACCTTTGATTTTGCCGGCACCGAGTTTTTTCAGTGCCCGGTTGGCCTGTGAATTGTGAACAGCCACGTAAGACCAGCGATCAAAAATATTAATTTTGCCAACATACTTTCCTTCGATGCCTGTTTCACCAGTCAGAGCACCTAAAATATCACCTGGCCTGATTTTTTGTTTACGGCCGCCGTCAATTTGCAAGGTGGTCATGCTGCCTGTCAGAGGAATCGTTGGCTGAGTTTGAAGAGTGTCACTAGAAATAAGCTCGACGTTTATTTGCTGGTAGGCTTCAATGTCGCTGATTTTATGCTCATCATCCGGGCCGCAAAGGTTTAATGCCAGGCCTTTTTTACCGGCTCTACCTGTCCTGCCGATACGGTGTATATAAACCTCTGGGTCTCGACTGATTTCGTAGTTAATGACCGCCTGAAGATCGTCGATATCAAGCCCACGCGCGGCAACGTCGGTGGCAACCAGTATTGCGCAGCTGTGGTTGGCGAAACGAACGAGCACTTGATCACGCTCTCTTTGTTCCAAGTCGCCGTGGATAGCTAGGGCATGGTGGCCCTGCTGTCGCAGCATATCAGCAACTTCCTGTGTGCTGCGTTTGGTGTTACAGAAAATGACGGTGGATTTGGGTTGGTAGTCATTGAGTATTGCTAATAGCGTATTGTCTCGCTGTGAAGGCGGAGTATCAAAGAATAGCTGTTTGATGTTGCTTTTGTGGCTGTCTTCAACACTGACGTCAATAGGAGACGCCTGGATATTAGCGCTCATCTGCTTTATTGAGTCAGGGAAGGTGGCGGAGAACAGCAACGTTTGACGGTCGTTGTTGGTCTGTTCAATGATGTTAGTGATGTCGGCTAGAAACCCCATATCGAGCATGCGGTCTGCTTCATCCAGCACCAGAGTGTTGACCTTGTTGAGTTTGAGAGATCCCTTGCGTAAATGCTCCTGCAGCCGGCCCGGAGTGCCGACGATGATGTGAGGAGGGTGCTCCAATGAACTCAGTTGTGGGCCGAAGGGCATGCCGCCACAAAGTGTTAGGAGCTTTATATTGCTGGTGTGCCGCGCTAATTTGCGTATTTCCTTAGACACCTGATCAGCTAGTTCTCGTGTTGGGCATAGCACTAACGCTTGAACTGAGTAATCGGTGGGTTGGATTTTGCTGAGTAAAGCGATACCAAAGGCAACCGTTTTGCCACTCCCTGTTTTTGCCTTGCCAATCAGGTCTTTTTTGTTCAGTAAGTGCGGCAGGCTTTGAGCCTGTATTGGTGTCATCTTGATGTAACCAAGCTGCTCTAGGTTATTTAGAAAAGCGTTACTGAGGGAGAGAGAACTGAAGTCAGTTGACGGCACAATAGTTAGGTTCCATAAAATATTTGCCAGCAGCATAGCAAAATTACTGATGTAAATCTGGCGTTGGTTAGGGCTTGATTCTTTAGAAACAACAGAAGTTATGGTTTAGTACACCAAAATAGGTAGATGTTGGTTGAACAGCATGGTGAAAGTTGGTATAAATCAGCATCCCCTTCGACAGCGAGGGGTAGAGTTAAGAGCAATTTTCGAATTGGTCAGGGGAAAGTCGGCTTAACAGCCGTTAGCCAGAGAGATTGAAAAAGTGTTTAAAAGAGATCCTCTTAAGGGTCCAAGTGTTTCAAAAGAGAGTCTCTCTTTGGCGCTGTTAACACCGCAACTCATTTGGTCATTACATTTAAAGCACCGGCATGTTTTGCCCTTGTTATAAGTGTGAATTTCTGTTTTCTGTACTGATGTTTAGAATAGCTCTAGTTTTCAGAGCACAGGAAATTGTGATGTGAGTTCTGTTTTAGTTTGGGTATTAGCCGTTTTTAGGACGTGTTTGTGCTTAAGATTGATCACCTCATATCAGAGTTGAAAATATAATAAATCAACCTTACAAAAGTGTTTTTTTGGAGGAGTTACAAAAATGGCAAGAGATGCTAAGTACGATATTTTGTTTGAGCCGGTTAAAATCGGTACCAAAACAACAAGAAACCGTTTTTACCAAGTGCCACACTGTATTGGCGCGGGTACTAACTACCCAGGTTTCCAAATGGCACACCGTGGTGTTAAAGCTGAGGGTGGTTTCGGTGTAATTAACACTGAGCAGTGTTCTATTCACCCAGAGTGTGACGATACGCTACGTATTACCGCCCGTATCTGGGACGAAGGTGATATGCGCAACCTGAAAGCGATGGTTGATCGCCTGCACTCGTTCGGTTCTTTGGCGGGTTGTGAGTTGTTCTACGCGGGCCCTCACGGTCCTGGCTTGGAAGCTCGTACTATTTCACGTACACCTTCTCAGTACGCTTCTGAATTCGGTACTGTTCCAGCGTGTCCTGGTTTCACCTACAGCCACGAAGCTGACAAAGACGAGCTGAAACGTTTGCAGCGCCAATACGCTGATGCGGCAGAGCGTGCTCGTGATACTGGTTTTGATATCGTTGACGTCTACGGCGCACACGCCTACGGCCCAATGCAGTGGTTGAACCCGTACTACAACCGTCGTACTGATGAATACGGTGGTAGTCTGGAAAACCGTGCTCGTTTCTGGATTGAAACGCTGGAAGGCATCAAGAACCGTGTTGGTGATGATGTTGCGCTGGTTACTCGTTGCGCGATTGATACCCTGTACGGCGACACTGGTCTGGAACTGGAAGTTGATACGCTGCGTTTTGTTGAGCAAGCGTCTGACTACCTGGATCTGTGGAACGTAACCATCGGTGATATCGCTGAATGGGGTGAAGATGCGGGTCCATCTCGTTTCTATGCTTCTGGTCACGAGAACGACTGGGTGAAATTCATTAAGAAACACACGAACAAGCCTGTTGTTGGTGTTGGTCGTTACACTCAAGCCGATAAGATGCAGGAAGTTGTTCGTGCTGGCGTTATTGACTTGATTGGTTGTGCACGTCCATCTATTGCTGATCCATTCCTGCCGAAGAAAATCGAAGAAGGTCGTCTGGACGACGTTCGTGTATGTATCGGTTGTAACGTATGTATCTCTCGCTGGGAAATGGGTGGTGTACCATTCATCTGTACTCAGAACGCGACCGCTGCTGAAGAATACCGTCGTGGCTGGCACCCAGAGAAATTCGAGCCAGCTAAATCAGACAAGTCTGTGCTGGTTGTTGGTGCGGGTCCTTGTGGTTCAGAGTGTACTCGTGTATTGCTGGAACGTGGCTACACGGTTCACCTGTACGATACTCGCGACAAGATCGGTGGTTACGTCAACGACGTAGCGGCACTGCCTGGTCTGGGTGAGTGGGGTTACCACCGCGATTACCGTGAGACTCAAATCACTAAGCTGCTGAAGAAGAACAAGCAAAGCCAGGTGGCTCTGAACCAGAAGCCGCTGACTGCAGACGACGTTCTGGAGTACGGTGCTGAGCGCGTTGTTATCGCAACGGGTGCCAAGTGGGCAACTGACGGTGAAAACTGGATGACTCATGCTCCAATCGAAGGCGCTGATGCCAGCAAGCCTAACCAGCTGGTGCCTGAGCAAGTATACGAAGGTACTAAAGAAGTTGGTAAGAACATTGTGATCGTTAACCACGACCCATACTACACTTGCCCATCTATTGCTGAGAAGTATGCTGCAGCTGGCCATAATGTAACCATCATCTCTTCTGTAGAAGTTGGCGCTTACATGCACTACACACTGGAAGGTCCTAACATGCACCGTCGTTTGCACGAGCTGGGTGTTGAGGTTATCGGTGAAAGTGCGGTATCCAAGATTGAAGACGGCGCGGTTGAGTACTTCAACATTTGGGCTGAAGGCTCCAAGCGTGAGTACCGTGGACCAGGCAAACTGCCTCGTGATGAAAACAAGTCTCACAAGAAAATTGAGTGTGACTCTGTCATTCTGATCACTGGCCGTAAGTCCAATGATGCTCTGTACCGTGAATTGAAAGCTCGTAAAGACGAGTGGGAGAAAAACGGTATTGAAGACATTTGGGTACTGGGTGATGCTGAAGCACCACGTATCATCGCTGATGCCACTTTTGACGGACACCGTCTGGCACGTGAGATCGAAGACGAAGATCCACAACACCAGAAGCCGTTCAAACGTGAGCAAAAGGTTTGGGGTGCTGCTTACATCCCAGGTGACAACGATGATCTTGAGTTCCGCCTGTAAGTAGATAAGGCTAACTAGTCTTATAAACTTCAAGAAAGCGGGGGTGGCCGAAAGGCCACCCCCGCTTTTTTTTTGCGCTAAATTTTTACAAGGCTTGTGAGTCTGGATGATTAAATAGTGACGACAGCAGCGTTTTACTAATAATTTGATGAATGTTCAGGGTAGGTATGCTGATGGTGTGATGCACTTGCTATTTGTATTAATGCAGAGAGTAGCCCTGATTACTTAGCGCAGAAAATAGTTAGGGGAAAGGGGGGTAGACAGCGGTCAAAACGGGGGCTGAGGGATGATTTAAGGATTTATTTGGGCTAGTCTCCGGTCGCGTTGAAATAATTATAACCTCAACCTTTCAAAGTTTTTTTTGGAGAAATTACGAAAATGGCTAGAGATGCTAAGTACGATATTCTGTTCGAGCCGGTCAAAATCGGTACCAAAACGACAAGAAACCGTTTCTATCAGGTGCCACACTGTATTGGTGCGGGTACTAACTACCCCGGTTTCCAAATGGCACACCGTGGCGTAAAAGCTGAAGGCGGCTTTGGTGTGATTAACACGGAGCAGTGCTCTATCCATCCTGAGTGTGACGATACGCTACGTATTACCGCCCGTATCTGGGACGAAGGCGATATGCATAACCTGAAGCCCATGGTTGATCGGCTGCACTCCTTTGGCGCCTTGGCGGGTTGTGAATTGTTCTACGGCGGAGCGCACGGGCCTGGTTTGGAAACACGAACTATTTCACGTACCCCTAGCCAATATGCATCCGAGCTCGCGACAGTACCATCATGTCCTGGCTTCACTTACAGCCACGAAGCTGATAAGGATGAATTGAAACGTCTGCAGCGCCAATACGCTGATGCGGCAGAGCGTGCTCGCGATACAGGTTTTGATCTGGTTGATGTCTACGGCGCACACGCTTACGGTGTAATGCAGTGGTTGAACCCATACTACAACCGTCGTACTGATGAATACGGTGGTAGCCTGGAAAACCGTGCTCGTTTCTGGATTGAAACACTGGAAGGTATTAAGCACCGTGTTGGTGATGATGTTGCGCTGGTTACGCGTTGTGCGATTGATACCCTGTACGGCGACACCGGCCTGGAGCTGGAAGTTGATACGCTGCGTTTTGTTGAGCAAGCGTCTGATTACCTGGATCTGTGGAACGTAACCATCGGTGATATCGCTGAATGGGGTGAAGATGCGGGTCCATCTCGTTTCTACGCGTCTGGTCACGAGAACGACTGGGTGAAATTCATTAAGAAACACACGAACAAGCCTGTTGTTGGTGTTGGCCGTTACACTCAAGCCGATAAGATGCAGGAAGTTGTTCGCGCCGGCATTATTGACTTGATTGGTTGTGCACGTCCATCGATTGCCGACCCATTCCTGCCGAAGAAGATCGAAGAAGGTCGTCTGGACGACGTTCGTGTATGTATCGGTTGTAACGTATGTATCTCTCGCTGGGAAATGGGCGGTGTACCATTCATCTGTACTCAGAACGCGACTGCTGCTGAAGAATACCGTCGTGGCTGGCACCCAGAGAAATTCGAGCCAGCTAAATCAGACAAGTCTGTACTGGTTGTTGGTGCGGGTCCTTGTGGTTCAGAGTGTACTCGTGTATTGCTGGAACGTGGCTACACGGTTCACCTGTACGATACTCGCGACAAAATCGGTGGTTACGTCAACGACGTAGCGGCACTGCCTGGTCTGGGTGAGTGGGGTTACCACCGCGATTACCGTGAGACTCAAATCACTAAACTGCTGAAGAAGAACAAGCAAAGCCAGGTGGCTCTGAACCAAAAGCCGCTGACTGCAGACGACGTTCTGGAGTACGGTGCTGAGCGTGTTGTTATCGCAACGGGTGCTAAGTGGGCAACTGACGGTACTAACTATATGACGCACTCGCCAATCGAGGGTGCTGATGCCAGCAAGCCTAACCAGCTGGTGCCTGAGCAAGTATACGAAGGTACTAAAGAAGTTGGTAAGAACGTTGTCATCGTCAACCACGACCCATATTACACAGCGCCGTCTATTGCTGAGAAATATGCTGCAGCGGGCCATAATGTAACGCTTATCTCTTCTGTAGAGGTTGGTGCTTACATGCACTACACACTGGAAGGTCCTAACATGCACCGACGTTTGCATGAGCTGGGGGTTAATATTATCGGTGAAAGTGCGGTATCCAAGATTGAAGACGGCGCGGTTGAGTACTTCAACATTTGGGGTGATGGCTCCAAGCGTGAGTACCGTGGACCAGGCAAACTGCCTCGTGAAGAAAACAAGTCACATAAGAAAATTGAGTGTGACTCTGTCATTCTGATCACTGGCCGTAAGTCCAATGATGCTCTGTACCGTGAGTTGAAAGCTCGTAAAGACGAGTGGGAGAAAAACGGCATTGAAGACATTTGGGTACTGGGTGATGCTGAAGCACCACGTATCATCGCTGATGTAACTTTTGACGGACACCGTCTGGCACGTGAGATCGAAGACGAAGATCCACAACACCAGAAGCCGTTCAAACGTGAGCAAAAGGTTTGGGGTACTGCTTACATCCCAGGTGATAACGATGACCTTGAGTTCCGTCTGTAAGTAGATAAGGCTAACCAGTCTTATAAACTTCAAGAAAGCGGGGATGACCGAAAAGTCATCCCCGTTTTTTTATGCTTATAAATAGATCAAAAAAAGAGGCCGAAGCCTCTTTGAGTTAGGGTGTGAGCACCTGCTAGGCCAAGCCGCGAGGCTTCAGTTTTTCTGGATCGTAAAAAGGCAGCGCACTAACGGTGGCTGGGCAGTTGATTGCACCTTTTACTTCTACTTGAGTGCCTTCCTGGGCGGCTTCAGGCTTCAGATAGCAAAGAGCAATTGATTGCTGAAGGCGTGTTGAATAGAGTGCTGCAGTAACATAACCGACCATTTCTCCATCCTTATAGATACGCTCACTGCCAGCAATGGGCTCGCCAACAGCGACATCAGCGTCCGCAATAATACCGCTAAATAGCATGCGTTCCTTGCCTTGGGCTGCCTCGCAGGCGTTTTTGCCAATATAGTCTTTTTTGTCTTTGCCAATTGACCAGCCCAAGCCAGCTTCCCATGGGGTTTGGTTTTCGGACACATCGAATGGGTGGAAAAGCAGTGCAGCTTCAATGCGCAAAATATTCAGACCAACAAAAGATAATGGCATGACGCCTTGTTCCGTGCCTGCTTCAAGAATGGCGTCCCACAGCTCGCCAATGACATCGGCTGAGGCGAAAATTTCATAGCCACGCTCACCAGTAAAGCCTGTCCGGGAAACAATGCAAGGTTTGTTAAATAACGAGGTTTCAAGCTGGTGGAAAAATTTTAATTCGGCAATGTTATCGGGAGAATTGGCATCAAGTAGTGTGTGTGCGACAGGGCCCTGAAGAGCGATAATGTGCGTATCATCGTCATACTCAACGCTGACCTGTTTGCCGGCCACTGCTTTGATTAATGCGGGGACTGTTTCGCCGGTGCCGTAGGCAATCATGAAGTGGTCTTCGGCTAACCGGTAAACAATCACATCATCGGCAACACCACCTTCGTCGGTCAGCACCGTAGAGTAACCGGATTTGCCAGGGTAGATGACCTCCATATTTCTGGGCAGCAAGTAGTCAACCGCTGCAAAAGCGTCGGGGCCTTTAATATGCACTCGACGCAATGCTGATAAATCGATTAGCCCCGCCGCAGTTCGTGCAGCATCAGCCTCGCTGTCGGGATCCGTCGAGTAGGTCCAGGCTACCGCCATATCATTCCAGTCCGCCAGCGTTGCGCCGAGCGCTTGGTGGCGACTTTCAAGTACAGATGTTCTATTTCCCATTATTGTCTCCTGTGCTTTTTAATCGACGAGGTGAAATCAAGACTTTATCTTTACTCTCGTTTTATCCAAAGGCAAGGAAAGTTTTGTTCTGATGGATGGCTTTAGAGGGCTGATGTAAAGGCATATTTTGCTAGATGTGTCTTGCTGTATGCGGCCAGATAAACAATAATCGTTATATTATAACGTTTCTTTTATGGGGGTTGTGTGAAGCTACCAAAATGTTTTCAGTGCTTATCAATTTTTGCGGTTACCTTTTTTCTGTCTGCGACTGCTTCTGCTGAGGAGTATGAAACACAAGCGTCTCATGTGCATGGAGTAGCGAGTCTTTTTATTGTGCAAGAG
>LUKI01000071.1 GCA_001593685.1 Gammaproteobacteria bacterium F7 | reverse complement strand
TTGCCCAAAAAGCCTGGAACGGCGGACTGGGATGTTGCTGCTGGTAATTGGCAAGTAACCGACACGGCTTCTTCAGTGCCTGGCCGACAAGGTGAAAAAATCCTATGGCTTAAGGTCAATCTGCCAGATCGTTCCTGGCATGACCCCCATCTTTTTATTAGTAGCGTTGACCTGACGTTACAGGTTTTTCATGCCGATAAGCTGATTTATCAATTTGGGGTGATTGACGATGAGGGCAATAGCCGTTTCCAGGGCTGGCCCTGGCACATTATCCGTCTGCCCGTCGACTATTCAAAGCAAGCGTTCTATTTTCGAGTTTTTTCTGACTACTCCGATATTGGCTTGTCGGGTGATGTCATTATTGGCGAGCGTTTTGAGTTATTGAGTAAAGTCTATAAGCAGGGCTTTACTGGGCTACTGTTTATTGTCGTACTGGTCGTGGTGGGCATAATCAGTACTGTTATTGGCGCCATTAAACGAGATGGCTATGTGGCGGTTTCTACGGGGCTGTTGTCGTTAGACTTGGCGCTCATGATGTTTGCCGAAAATGAGTTGAGTCAGCTGCTTTGGCTGAGTCCGCTCAGTTGGCGTTATCTTGCTGCGGTCTGTTACTTTTTAGTGCCGGCATTTTTAGCTATTGTTGTGCAAAGTTGGCACCGTGAAAAGTCGCGGACTAGTCGCTTGGTGCTAATAACCAGTTTGCTTTTTGTGGTTGCGGTATCGTTGTTGGCGGTATTTAGCTCCTTCAATCTCATCTTTGCCTATCCTTACTTTGATCTTTTATTCGTGATCATGGTTTTGTCGCTGTTGGCCAGTTGCTTGCGTAAGTTACCCAGGCAAGGGTTGCGCGGCCTATTGATGTCGCTTGGTGTGTTTGCCTTATTTGTATCGCTGCTGCTGGATATGATGAGCGCTCACGGTGTTATTGACTGGATTGGTCGCATGGGACAGTGGGGGTTGATTACTTTTGCGCTGACGTCGCTGAGTATTTATCTATTGAAAGACTGGCAGCAGCAAAAAGAATTGCATAAGTTGACACAGCATCTTGAAACAGAAGTGCAGGCACGTACTCAGGAATTAAAGTTAAGCCAAATCAAGCTACAGCAAATGGCACGGGAAGACTTCCTTACTTCATTGCTGAATCGCCGCGCTTTCTCCGAGCAGGCAATTACTGAATTGTCGAGCGCCATCCGGCAGCAGCGACCATTGTCACTGCTTTTGTTTGATATTGATCACTTTAAGGATATCAATGATTGCTATGGGCATAGCACCGGCGACCGAGTGTTGAAAGCGGTAGCCAGTGTAACCAAGCATACCTGCCGTGAAAGTGATCTGGTTTGTCGTTATGGGGGGGAGGAGTTTGTTGTGTTATTGCATGCCACCGACTCAACCCAGGCTCATACGCTGGCCGCTCGGTTGAGAGAGGCGATTAACAATATTGCCGTTGAAAGTGGCAGTGGCGAGACGATAAGCATTACCGCCAGCTTCGGCTTAGTCTGTGCGGACAGGCTTGGTGATGACAAGCAGCCCGCGGGCGAGTTGTTAGAGCGTTTATTGCGTGCCGCAGACCAGGTGATGTACGAGGTGAAAACGGCAGGCAGGGATGCCGTCAAAGTACATAATCTTGATGGTATAAAAACGATTGACCAGTTAGCGTTGATTTAGCCAAACCAGTTAAATGCCATCACCGCCCAGAGGATGTAGGCGGCTAAGGTTGCAGGATAAGCCTTTTCGCCAATATCAGAGCCTGCCGCTTTTTGTTTTGAGGCAAAAATAATAGCGGCGGCGACAATGGCCATCAAGACTAGAATAAAAACCCATGCACCAGCCTTTAGCGGCTCTGGCAACGTCACAAAGGGAGAGGCTGCCAGCCCAATGGCTGCTGCTAAGAGGTTTACCCAGCCAAAAATCTCGGTAAGTTTATACATCGGCGTTGTCGTTAAGTAAGCGCACTTCGCGCTGTGGGAAGGGAATGGTGATGTTGGCCTGTTTCAAGGCATTAAAAATTTTCAGGTTGGTTTGATATTTGTTGTTGAAATAGGTGTCTGTGGGCACCCAGTAGCGTACGCCGATCTCAATGGCGCTATCAGCAAAGTTATTGATACCCACTTGAGGCTCGGGCTCGTGACAGACGAAATTCATTTCGCGCAGGCACTGGCGAATGACCTCTATAGCGTGTTCTGGGTTGGAGTCGTAACTGATACCGATGCTGCTATCGACCAGCGTATTGGCAAAGGAGTTATGTAGAATCTCGCCAATAATATGCTTGTTAGGAATGGTGATTTCAACGCCGTCTTCATTGGTGAGCGTGGTGTAGCCGAGGCTGATGTCGGTGACCAGACCGCTGACTCCTTGTACGTTGATGGTGTTGCCAATGACAAAGGGGCGCGTGAGAATAATGGTGAAGCCCGCACCGTAATTGGACAGTAAGCCCTGTACGGCTAAGCCAGCGCCGAGGGATAAGGCACCGATTGCTGCAACCATGGGGGTGACACTGATGCCCACTTTGCCGAGCGCAATGATTGCCGCCATGATGATGACGATAATGCGCAGCGTATTGGCAATAAAGTTGCCCAGTGTGACATCCACATTATGCTTTGCGCATAATTTGACGGTGACTTTGGCGACTTTTTTTGCAACTAGCAAGCCAATCAGGAAAATGACAATAGCGCCGACCAGCTGAAAACTGTAGGTTACTAAAAACTCAACGATCAGGTTGTAAATGTTCTCAAACTGTTCGAGTTCTTGCTCAATCATAGTTGCTGTTCCACTCATTTAGTTAGCTGCAGGTAATACGGGTAACATTCAGTTGTTCGGTGATACGGCATTGTTCAGGCTCACTGTCAGGCGTGTTATTAACCAGTAACGCCTTGGTGACGCGCTTAATGTCTTCAGTCATGGGTTGAGCGGTGTTGGCCTGTGGTGTGGTTGTGATTTTGTTGGCAACCAGTTGAGGCGTGCGTTTGAGCGCCAGCAGCTGAGAGGGTGGCACCAGTTCAACACCAAGCTTATCAAGCTGAGACAGGGCCTTTTCCAAATAATCGAGCGTGCTCGGGTAGGGGTGGCCGATAGCAACGGCGTGGCCTTTGCTATGAGCCTTTTTCAACAGGCGCTTGAATTGCTTATCGATAAAGGCGGGTGTGGTTTCATGATCAAGAAAAATATCCCGTTTAAGGGTGGGGATCTTTAGTGCCAACGCGGTGCGGCCTGCGACGGAGTTGGCGCTGGTTCGGCTATCAACAAAGTAGAGGGGGTAGTTTTTGAGGGACTGCATCAGCCACTGCATACGCTCGGTACTGGTGGTCAGTCCGCTACCCATATGGTTGTTGATGCCGCTGACAAAAGGCGTTGCTGTAATTGCCGCAGCCAGCTGTTGCTCAAATAGAGGGCGATCCTGCTTAAAGGTTAAACCGCCTGGCCCCAACGGGTGCCCATGGCTGTTATCCATTGGCATGTGCAGCATCACTTCCTTATCCTGTTGGTGTGCCTGTTTGGCAAGCTGCTTTCCAAAAGGAGTAAAGGGCAACACTGAATAAGTGACTGCGCCGGGCAGCGCAATAGCACGTTGACCATTGCGCAGGTTGTTGCCCAGGTCATCAATAATAATCGTGATTTGTGGTGAGCTGCTGGCTGCTTGTATTAGCCCACTGGGCAGTATAAACAGCAGGCCGCTGATCACTAGTAACAGGCGAAACATATTTAATTAGTGGCCTTCGTTGAGGGTTTCGCCTGACTAATAATATGCAGTCCTTTCAGCAGGTTGAGGGCCTCGTAGAGTTGGAAATCCTGCTCGGCTAAGGCAATTTTGTCTGGGCTACCGTTATCAATCTTTTTCTTTTCGTTGCCGTTGCTTAAGTGGCCCTTAAGGTCAGCTTCTTTAATGCGCAGGGATTGGTCCGTGGTGGAGGTGATACGAGTCGTTTCAACCTGAATGTCGGGGGTAATGCCCTCGGCTTGGATGGAGCGTCCGCTGGGCGTGTAGTAGCGGGCGGTGGTTAATTTCAGTGCGCTGTCATTGGTCAGGGGTAAGACGGTTTGTACCGAACCTTTGCCGAAACTTTGACTGCCGAGAATAACCGCTCGGTGATGATCCTGTAGTGCACCGGCAACAATTTCTGAGGCAGAGGCTGAGCCACCATTGATCAGTACAACCAGTGGTACGCCCTGGCTGGGGTCAGTGTTGGTAGCATTGAAGCGTAATTCAGAATTTGGCAAGCGGCCATTGGTATAGACAATCAAACCGCCACTTAAAAAGGCATCACTGACTTCCACGGCCGCATTTAAAACCCCTCCGGGGTTGTTGCGCATGTCCAGCACCAGCCCTTTTAAAGGTTGTTGTTTTTGCAGCTTTTTAATGGCTTTCAGCAGGCTGTCGCCGGTATTTACCTGGAATTGAGTGATACGGATGTAGCCAAAGCCGGGCTCCAGGCTGCGGTGTTTGACGCTAGTGATTTTGATTGCCGCGCGCGTGATGGTGATTTCCAGCGGTTTGGGTTGGTGTTCGCGAGCAACGGTCAGCACGACATCGGTACCAGGTTTGCCGCGCATCAAGTCAACGGCTTCCTGTAGGCTTAAGCCATTAACGGTTTGATCGTCAATTTTGATAATCAGATCGCCTGCTTCAATGCCCGCCTTAAGTGCAGGGGTGTCGTCAATTGGGGTAATTACACGCACAAAACCATTCTGCATTTCGATCTCAATGCCCAGGCCGCCAAATTCACCGCGGGTATTTTCCTGGAGATCATCGAGGGCGTCATCGCGTAAATAAGCGGAGTGAGGGTCGAGGCCGTTGAGCATGCCGTCGATGGCGTTGTTGAGTAACGTGGTATCGTCAACGGGTTCCACGTAGGCCTGTTTGATGCGGTCATAAATTTCCGTAAAGGTACGCAACTCCTTGAGTGGTAGCGGACCCTTGTCGCTGGCTTTTTCCTCTGCGGTAAGCGGAGCGGGATTAAGCAGGCAGGACAGCAGTGCAATCGCGAATGGTTTTTTGCAGCTTTTCAGATTGATCATGGTTTTGTTAGTCCCGCTGAGCGTGGTTTTAGTTGATTCTAATATGATGTGTCGGGCTTGTATTGAATTTCTTTATGGCAACGGGGTGTAAGGGTTAGTTTTGAGCCAAAATCCACTGCTTCGGGTTTTGTGGTTTACCGTTACGGCGAATTTCAAAATACAGGCCACTGCTGCTGACGCCGCCACTGTTACCAACGCTGGCGATCACATCGTTGCTGCTCACCCAGTCGCCGGTTTCCTTATAGAGAGATTCATTATGCCCATACAGGCTCATATAACCGTTGCCATGATCAACGATGAGCAATAAGCCAAAACCGCGCAGCCAGTCTGCAAACACGATACGGCCATAGTGTATGGCGCGCACATCGCTACCCGCATTGGCACGGATTAACACGCCATTCCAGCGGCTGCCGGATTCCTGATCTCGTGAGCCAAAGCTGCGAATGATTTTGCCCGATGCCGGCCAGGGTAACTTGCCTTTTTTAGCGTTAATGGGGGTGGTGGCATCGGGTAGATCCAGGTCTGCGATCGCTTCTTCTACCGAGCTTAACAACTCTTCCAGTCGCTCCCGGTCGGCGAGCATTTTGCCTAGTTCATGATCCTTACTACCAATCTCTTTTTGTAGGCGGATGAGAACGGTGTGACGCTTTTGCTTGCTGACCTTTAATGCCTGATGCTGCTTTTCGAGTTGTTGTTGGGCGTTTTGCTGGCTGATCAGTTGCTCATTAATTTCGCTTTCGTTTTGCTTCAGCTGGCGCACGGTTTGGCTGTATTGCTCAATTTGTTCGGCGCGTGCGCGGTTGAAATAGTCGTAATAGCGTAGTGTGCGAGCTAG
Organism: Gammaproteobacteria bacterium F7; assembly: GCA_001593685.1. GTDB lineage: Bacteria > Pseudomonadota > Gammaproteobacteria > Pseudomonadales > IMCC2047 > IMCC2047. Next base: position 3,548 of record LUKI01000071.1, on the reverse strand, counting down.
CTCAGCCGGTTGTTCCAGGTTGAGCAGAACCTTGAGGTATTCACTATGACCAATGCTGTAAGCAGCACGGATTTGTTCTGCTATCTGGGACGCTTGTTTTTTGGTTTCAGCTTGCAGATGCCGGCGCTGTTGGCGCAATGTTTTGATACGGGACTGAGTGTTTTGTAGCTGCTTGGTCAGGGTGCGCAGCTGGCTGGCAGTTGCGCCGATTTTACGTTCGGCGCTACGCAGCTCTTTTTGTAGTTTGGATTGTTGGCCTTTGGCCGAGTTAAGCCAGCTTTCAAGCTTGCCGATACGGCTTTTCAGTCTCTCCAGCTGCGCTTCGCTGGCATTGTCGCTATGTGCCAGTGGTGCCTGAAGCACCAGGCACCATGCCAGCAACAGGGCGGATAGTTTTTTTAAAGCCGGTGCCTGTCGGCGCATTCCTGATTCAGGCCTTTATTAGAGAAACCGCACCAAGGATTCGCCGGTCATTTCTTCCGGTTGCTCAAGGCCCATCAGGTGTAACAGCGTTGGCGCAATATCGGCAAGGCCGCCCTCGCGGTTCTCAACCATGCAGTCTCGGGGACTCAATAGTACAAAGGGAACCAGTTCACAGGTATGGGCCGTGTGTGGCTGGCCAGAGGATTGGTCGCTCATTTGTTCAACATTGCCATGGTCTGCGGTGATAATGCACTCGCCACCAGCTTCGCCAATGGCGGTGACAATTCGAGCCAGACATTGATCCAGTGTTTCGACGGCTTTGATGGCGGCGCCAAAATTACCGGTGTGTCCCACCATATCGCCATTGGCGTAATTGCAAACAATCAGGTCAAAACGTTTACTTTCAATCGCTTTAACCAGCTCGTCTGTTAGTTGCGGGGCGCTCATTTCGGGCTGCAAATCGTAGGTCGGCACGTCTGGTGAAGGGATTAATACCCGCTCTTCATTTGGGAATGGGTCTTCACTGCCACCATTAAAGAAGAAGGTGACATGGCCGTACTTTTCGGTTTCTGCCATGCGTAGTTGGCTTTTGCCGAGCCCGGAAATGTACTCGCCGAGTACTTGCTTGGGTTGTGTCGTGGGAAATGCGCAGCTGGCATCAAGATCTTCGGCGTATTCAGACAGCATCACAAATTCAGAAAGAATGGGACGGGCTGAGCGCACGAAACTATCAAAGCTCATGTCAACGAAAGCGCGCGTTAGTTCGCGGCTGCGGTCGGCGCGATGATTCATACAGATGACCGCGTCGCCATTTTTAATGATGGCCGGTTCTTCGTTTTCTTTGTGCAGGATAGTGGTTTGTACAAACTCGTCGTCTTCACCTCGAGCGTAGGCTTGTTCCAGGCCTGCTAAGGGGTCGTCGGCGCGAAACATGGCTTTGCCGAGAGTCATGGTGTCGTAGGCCAGTTGTACGCGATCCCAGCGGTTATCCCGATCCATAGCGAAATAACGACCCATCATAGAGGCGATTTTGCCTCGGCCGGTTTCTTTTAACTTGTCGGCCATTTTACGCAGCGAATCTGCGGCACTACGTGGAGGGGTGTCACGTCCATCCAGAAAAGCGTGGACATAAATATTCTTTGCGCCGCGCTGTGCGGCCAGCTCAACCATAGCGTGGATTTGGTTTTCATGGCTGTGTACGCCGCCATCCGAGAGCAAGCCTTGAATATGAACATCGCCACCAGCGGCGTTGGCCTTATCAATGGCGGAGCAGAGGATTTTGTTTTTGAAGAAGCTACCATCGGCAATGGCATTATCGATGCGGGTACTGTTTTGCGCAATGATGCGCCCAGCGCCCATGATCATGTGGCCAACTTCAGAGTTGCCCATTTGACCGACTGGCAGGCCAGCACTTTTTTCGGAAGCGTTTAAAAGTGTGTGCGGGCTGTTAGCCCAAAGCGTATCCCAAACCGGGGTTTGAGCGGCTTTAATGGCGTTGGATGCAGTGGTTTCACTGTGTCCCCAGCCATCAAGAATAACAAGAACAATGGGTTTTGGTACTAGTTGCATACGTCGCGTTAACTCAGGTCGTGTGCCGTTCGTTGGCGCCTCTGACACTCACTTCGGTAGAGATAAAGTCACAGGCCCACTAAATTGGGGCAATTCTAACCGCTCCAGATGAGAATGCCTATTGATTGGCGTGAATTGTAAGCAATTATTTTAGCATCTCATGGTTGGATACGTTGAAAAATGATGGAAAGATTTTGTCGTTGTTGGAGAGCTTCATTATCTTGCCTCCCTGTGTTCAGTCGTGGGCTATTGCCGTGTATACTGCCAGCTTCATTTTTTTAGACAGCTAAGAAATCCTTATATGAACCAAATTTTAGAATTCATTATTAATCACTGGGTCCTGTGCGGTTTGCTGGTGGGCTTGATCGTGACGTTGATTTATACCGAAAGCCTGAAGCGTGGTGCCAGCGTATCTTTGCATGAGGCCACCCGAGTGATGAATCAGGAAGAGGGTGTTGTGGTAGATCTGCGTGGTGCGCAGGAGTTTGCGGAGGGACACATTGCCGGTGCGATTAATGTTCCTTACGCGGAACTTGGCAGTCGCATTTCGGAGCTCGATAAACATAAGGATTCCGCCATTGTGCTGGTCTGTAAAATGGGACAGCATTCAGCGACAGCCAGTCGCAGCCTGAAAGAGGCCGGATTTAGTAATGTGCGCCGTATGGATGGTGGTATGGCTGAATGGAATAACGCCAATATGCCGACGGTTAAAGGTAATGCCAAAGGCAAAAAGAGCAAAGATAAAAATAATAAAGAACAAAGCAAATAAGCATGGCTAGCGTCGTTATTTATAGCAGTAATTACTGTCCGTACTGCATTCGGGCTAAAATGCTTCTGAATGCTAAAGAGGTTGATTATCAAGAGCTTGTTGTTGATGGTGAGCCGGCTTTACGTGCAGAGATGCAGCAAAAAAGTGGCCGCACATCGGTGCCGCAAATTTGGATTGGTGATCGCCACGTAGGCGGCTTTGATGACCTTTGGTTGCTCGATTCCAAGGGGCAGTTAGACGAGCTGTTAATGGCTGACTAAGCTACTAAAAAATATTATTCGAACCTAAGGAACAATCATGGCTGAAGAACAAGATCAAGCCCAGGCACAGGCTGAAAACCAACCTCAATTTGCACTGCAACGCATTTACCTTAAGGATATGTCCTTTGAGTCGCCTGACTCGCCAGAGGTGTTCCGTGGGCAATGGTCGCCAAAGGTTAAACTGGACGTTAATACGGGTGCCAAGCCGCTAGACGGCGATCTTTTTGAGTCAGTATTAACCGTGACGGTAACCGTTGAGAACGCCGATAAAGTGGCGTACCTGGTGGAAATAAAACAGGCGGGGATTTTTGGCATTAAAAACATTCCCGATGAAACGAAAAAACAATTGTTGGCTACGCTGTGCCCAACGACCCTATTTCCCTATGCACGCGAAGCCGTTGATAATGCTGCAACACGTGGCGGCTTCCCGCCCTTGCATCTTGCGCCAATCAACTTTGACGCCATGTACGCTGAAGCCGCGCAGCAGCAGGCTGAAGGCGGTACTGAGCACTAACGCGCGAACTTAA
>LUKI01000070.1 GCA_001593685.1 Gammaproteobacteria bacterium F7 | reverse complement strand
ATGGCGCGAGCATGGCGGTTCGAGTTGGCCTGTAAGTGACGCTCATTCCAGAATTTTGTCGATGATTAAGCCATAGGTTGTATCGGAACTGGCATTTGGAACCAGTCGAGCGACGGTTGCCAATGCCCGCAACGGCGGCAGTTTTCCGGCCAGATCACTTGGCTGAATACACACCGTGAGCTGCGTGCCTAACGTTAGCGCAATAGGCGTTTCTACCTGTAAGCCTGTGGCACTGAGATCCTTGCATGTGCCACTGAAGCTGTGGCCCTCGTAACTTATTTCAACCGGTGTTTCTGTTTCTACACGCAGGTATTCACGCTTTTCACTGTTATGACGACGATCAAAAGATTCCATTAAAACCTCGATATTTCTTCCCGTTTGAAACTAATACTAGGGCACCTCTGAATAATGGCAAGATTCAGTTGGTGTTCTGGTAGCCCGGTTGTGGCTGTGTAGGACTATTGAGGTTAACGGTGTGGCGCATATTTTATGGCGGGGGGGGGGGGCTTGTATGTAGTATCAGGCTTTATAACCAGCGGCGAACCTTACTTTTGTAAGCGATATATTCATCACCAAACTTTAAGATCAGGTAGGCTTCCTCTTTGCGAATAGCGACCAAATAAACGGCTAATGCTGAGGGTAGGAAGCTGAGCAGCATCCAGAAACTATTGAAGTAGCAGCCAGTGCCGATGTTAATTAAGCAAAAGGCCGCATAAATAGGGTTTCTTGACCAGGCATATAAACCGCTGGTAATCAGGTGTGAGGTCGGCTTCCAGGGTTCAATACTGGTTTTTGCGCGTAGGTAGGTAATCAGCAGGATTAACAACATAACTGCGGCAAGCGCAACAAGGGCAAGCCCAAGCAGTTGCCCCCATTCAGGGAGGCCGATCGGCAGTGGCGATAGCAACTCAAGTCCGTAACCGGCTAACAAAAAACCAATGAAGAGCAGGGGTGGCGGGCATTTTACGGCGGGACCTTTTTCATCAATTAAAGCGTTGTCTGACATAAGGTTAACCCAGCGTACTTGGATGGTTGTTTGAACAGGCTATCGTAGTTGGCTGTCTTTACTGGCGCGGCGGTTGAAGCCACTCTGCGCTGTTTGTTGTTTATCGAGCTCGGCTTGGCATTTCACGCAAAAACGTACGCCTGGAACGGCTTCACGACGTGCGGCAGGAATTTCGGCATCACATTCTTCGCAGTGCTCCAGACTCTCGCCGGCACTTAACCGGCTGCGTGCCAGGTTAACGGCATCCTCAACACTTGCGTCTATTTGATCTTGCACTGCCCCGTCGCGGGACCAACCACCAGCCATTTTTTGCTCCTGCTAATCAGAGATACCTTACATTAAAACTTAGCCTGCGATCGCACAGACAGATGTCCATTATAACCTGAAATGGAAATAACGGCAGAGTTCGCTGCTGGAGGGGGTAAATAAAAAGCCCCGATCAGGTGAAAGGGGCTTTTTTCCTACCAATGCCTAGGGGAGGGCAGATTAGGACAAGGAGATTGTTGAGCATATTGAGTGGCTGCTCTCGAATCGGGAGTGATTGTGGCGTTGCAATATGACAGCGTTGTGACAGCGTTTATTTTTTTTGCCTGCTGCTGTCACGGTAGTGGAAGCGATATTACAAATATTTCATGCTGTCATGTTTCTGTCATAAAGCGACTTTATAGTGGCGCCAAGTTTGAAAAACGATGTGTTTATTTTCACTTTTAGGAGAAAACGATGTTTTCCATGAAACGTATTATCGCAGCCGCTGGTGTTGCGCTTTCAGTAGCAAGTGTTTCTTCTGTGGCGGTTGCTGCAGCAAAAGTTGACGAAGGTCTGGTCGACTATCAAAAATCAAGCGGTGTATCTGGCAACCTGTCTTCAGTGGGCTCCGATACGTTGGCTAACCTGATGACACTGTGGACTGAAGAGTTCAAGCGCGCCTATCCAAACGTGAACATTCAAGTTCAGGCGGCGGGCTCTTCAACTGCGCCTCCTGCGTTGACGGAAGGTACTTCTAACTTCGGCCCAATGAGCCGTAAAATGAAGGATAAAGAAATTGCCGCTTTCGAAAAGAAATTTGGCTATGAGCCAACGGCCATTCCTGTAGCGATTGATGCCTTGGCTGTTTACGTACACAAGGATAACCCTATTAAAGGCATGAGCATTGCCGATGTTGACGCCGTGTTCTCCTCTACACGTAAATGTGGTGCAGCAGCAGATGTTTCTAACTGGGGTGACCTGGGCATGACGGGTGCATGGAGCAATCGCGATATCCAGCTGTACGGTCGTAACTCTGTTTCTGGTACTTACGGTTACTTCAAGAAAAAAGCGCTGTGTAAAGGCGACTACAAAAACAACGTAAACGAGCAGCCAGGTTCTGCTTCTGTGGTGCAGTCTGTGAGTGCTTCCATCAACGGTATCGGCTACTCCGGTATTGGTTACAAAACATCAAGCGTTCGTGCCGTTCCTCTGGCTAAGAAGGCTGGTGGTGAGTTTGTTGCAGCTAACTCTGATAACGCTGTAACCGGTGCTTATCCACTGTCTCGCTTCCTGTATGTTTATGTCAACAAAGCGCCTAACAAAGCGTTGTCTCCACTGGAGCGCGAGTTTGTGAAGCTGGTGATGTCTCGCCAGGGTCAAGAGGTTGTTGTTAAAGATGGTTATATCCCATTGCCAGCTAAGGTTGTCGCTAAAACACTGACAAAGCTGGGTATGGAGCATTCTATCGCTCAGAAGTAATTCTCGGTTGGGTCAGTAGTTAAATGATCTGTATAATCCGCCGGGATTAGCAAAAGGCGCGCCACGAATAGTGACGCGCCTTTTGTCGGATATATCAATACTGTTTTACACAGACGCTATTAAAGCGAAAATTATTTAAAACTGGTGCTAGCATGAGCCAACAACAGGCCGAACAGTCGACCGATTTATCAGGTATCGATTTTTCAGATAGTAAATTTGCGCGTCGTAGACGAGCCCGGGCACTTAAAGACAAGGCCGCCACGGGTGGCATTGCCGTGGGTGGTATTACCGTTATTATCGCCATCGTCTTAATCTTCTTTTATTTGTTGGCAGAGGTGCTGCCGCTGTTTGAGGGTGCCTCAATGGAGCGAGAATCCGGGTATTCTGTGCCGCTGCATCAGACAGCGGGTGAAACCCTCTTTCTCACCATGGAAGAGCAGGCAGAAATGGCGCTGCGTATTACCGATCAGGGGCAGGCCGTATTTTTTGCTACTGCCACCGGTGACGTGGTTGAACAGACGCAGTTACCTGTTCCTGATGGCGCTCAGGTTACGTCCCTTGCCGCTGCGGAACGGGCATCGCATTTATTAGCGATAGGTTTTTCCGATGGTTCAGCGTTACTGTTGAAACACAAATATAAAATCACCTATCCGAATGATCAGCGTCACATTGAGCCGATAATTGAGTACCCCTATGGTACAGAGCCAATGGTCGTTGATGATATGGGGGGCGCACTGACCAAATTAAGCCTGCGCGATGATGAAAATGCCATGCTGTTGGCAGCAGTTAAAGCTGATGGCGAACTGGCTGCGGTGCGCTTCACTAAGGAAGAGGACTTTATTAGTGAAGAGATTGTACTTGAATCTGAAATCCTAACCTTCCCCGTGACACCTAAATCCGTTGTTGACGTCGCGGTGAGTATTGATCAGCGCTGGTTGTTTGCTACTGACAGTGATAATGGGCTGACGGTCTTTACGTTACAAAATGAGCCTGAGGTACATAGCCAGATTGAATTGACTGACGGTCCCAAGGTGACGCGTCTTGAGTTCCTGCTAGGTGGCATTTCGCTGTTGGTGGGTGACGAAACCGGCAGCATTAGTCAGTGGTTCCTGGTGCGTGACGGTCAGCAGGGTTGGCAGCTTGAGTTTATCCGTGATTTTGATGCGCTGCCTGGAGCGGTGCAGCACATCGAACCAGAACACCGACGCAAAGGGTTTGTCGCGGTTGATGATCAGGGTGACCTGTCCATTTATAACTCCACTGCACGACGTACCGTTTATAGCGAGGCAATCTCGGAGCAGGCCATTGCCAAGGTCGGTATCTCTCCTCGGGCCAACGCCCTGTTAGTTGAGGATGATCAGGGACAGATGCATTTCTGGCGAATTTATAACGAGCACCCGGAAATTTCCTGGTCTTCGTTATGGCAAAAGGTCTGGTACGAGAGTTACCCAGAGCCAGATTACATTTGGCAGTCTTCGGCTTCGACCAATGACTTTGAGCCGAAAATGAGCTTGATGCCATTGACCTTTGGTACCTTGAAGGCGGCGTTTTATGCCATGCTGCTGGCGGCTCCGCTGGCTATTTGTGGTGCGATTTATACGGCACACTTTATGGCGTCTGGCATGCGCCGCAAAATTAAGCCCTTAATTGAGTTAATGGAGGCGCTGCCCACGGTAATTCTTGGCTTCCTGGCGGGCTTATGGCTGGCACCCTTTGTGGAAACTCACTTGCCGGGTATTTTCAGTTTGTTGATTTTGATGCCCATTGGCATTTTGCTGATGTCCTTTGTCTGGACTCAATTACCCTCACGGATTCGCCACCTGGTACCTGAAGGATGGATCGCTGCGTTGCTTATCCCGATTGTAATCGCGGTCGGCTGGGTGTCGATCAACATGAGTGGGCCACTGGAAAATGCCTTTTTTGGTGGCGATATGCGCAGTTGGCTGGGGGATTCTCTGGGCATCAGTTTTGACCAGCGTAACGCTATGGTGGTCGGTTTGGCGATGGGTTTTGCGGTGATTCCGACCATCTTCTCGATAGCCGAAGATGCTATTTTCAGTGTGCCCAAACACCTGAGTAATGGTTCGCTGGCATTGGGTGCAACACCCTGGCAAACCTTAACACGAGTTGTATTGTTGACGGCTAGTCCGGGTATCTTCTCGGCGTTGATGATTGGTTTTGGTCGTGCGGTGGGTGAAACCATGATCGTATTGATGGCAACGGGTAATACACCGATTATGGATTGGAACATCTTTGAAGGTATGCGTACTCTGGCCGCCAACATTGCTGTTGAGATGCCTGAGTCTGAGGTGGGTAGTACTCACTTCCGTGTGCTGTTCCTGGCAGCCTTAGTGCTGTTTATGTTCACCTTCATGGTGAATACCGCTGCAGAAATTGTGCGCCAGCGTTTACGTAAACGCTACGGCTCTTTATAAGGTTCAGGGTGAGTTAAATGCGTATTTCAACGAAAGATTGGTTTAAAAGCGGCACGCCCTGGGTTTGGTTAAATGCCGGCGCGGTGTCAATTAGCGTCATCATGGTGGTTGGTCTGTTAGCGTTGATTGCTGTGCGTGGTCTGGAGCATTTCTGGCCAGCGTCAGTGGTGGAAGCAGACCTGTTGGCCCAAGATGGTTCGCGTCGTGTTATTGCGGGTGAAATTGTGCAAACGGAAGATGTGTCGGCGATACAGCTGATCGCGTCGGGTGTTAAGCTGCCCGCGGATGTCGAGTTTGCCAAGCGTTATCTGCTTAAAGTGGGTAACCGTGATGTTACCGGCAGTGATTTTGCGTGGGCCCTAGAGCGGACCATGGAAAACCCGCGCTACCCTGAAAATATGGTGGTATTTGAGCGTCGTGAATGGGGTAATTTTTACGGTTATCTTGAGGCTGTTAAAAAGGATGGCAACATTATCGCTACAGGTGATGAGGCCGTCACTCAATTAACAGAATTGATGGAGCGAGTGCTCGACATTCACGATGACATCTATGCCATCGAAAAGGGTGAAATTGGCTCGATTAACCATGGTATTGAACGTCTGCGCTTAAAAGAGCGTGGCCTGGAGCTAGACGGTTATACGAAGGATACGGCGCCGCAGAAGTTTGCTGAGATCGCCGCCAAGCGTGCCGAGTTTGATGCCCAATATGAAGATATTCAGGCGCGATTGGCAAACCTTTACCAGCAGTTTAGCCGTGATAGTCTGGTGGCGAGCACCGTCGATGGCCATCAGGTCGAAATTGATTTGGGCAAAGTCGTACGCTTTTATCAGCCAAACCAAATGGGGCTGACCGAAAAAGTAGGGTTCTACTTTGCCAAATTGTGGGAATTCGTTGCTGATGACCCGCGTGAAGCCAATACCGAAGGCGGCATCTTCCCGGCCATTTACGGAACGGTTTTAATGGTGCTGCTGATGTCGGTCTTTGTGACGCCCTTTGGTGTGGTGGCAGCGGTTTATCTGCGTGAATATGCCAAGCAAGGGGTGTTGACGCGTACCATTCGCATTGCCGTGAATAACCTCGCCGGTGTGCCATCGATTGTCTACGGGGTGTTTGGTCTGGGCTTCTTCATTTATTTTCTGGGTGATGAAATCGACAGCCTGTTTTTCCGAGAAGCCATGCCATCGCCGACCTTCGGTACACCGGGGTTATTATGGGCTTCCTTAACGTTGGCACTGTTAACCGTACCGGTTGTGATTGTTGCAACAGAGGAGGGGTTATCACGTATTCCTCGCTCGGTACGTGAGGGTAGCCTGGCGTTGGGGGCGACCAAATTTGAAACGCTTTGGCGCATTATCATTCCGATGTCGAGCCCGGCCATGATGACTGGTTTGATTCTAGCCGTAGCTCGTGCGGCGGGTGAGGTAGCACCCTTGATGCTGGTTGGTGTGGTGAAATTAGCGCCATCATTACCGCTCGATGGCAATTACCCCTTCCTGCATCTGGATCAGAAATTTATGCACCTGGGCTTCCATATTTATGATGTGGGCTTCCAAAGCCCTAACGTTGAAGCGGCGCGACCACTGGTTTATGCAACGGCATTGTTACTGGTCATGGTGATTGGTGCGTTAAACCTTGCTTCGGTGGCGATTCGTAACCGCTTACGTGAAAAATATAAAGCCCTGGAAGTTTAAGGCTTCCTCTCATTGGCAAAGTACAAATAAAGTTGGCAAAAATTATGAATGAATCAACAGCAACAAAAGAGCAGCCGGGTGCTTCGGCTTCAGAACCGAAAACCCATGCGATTGACATGTCAGCCTTGAACCGTGACGGCCAAAAACTGTCGCTGGATCAGGAAGAAAAATGCCTGAAGGTCGACGATCTAAGCCTTTTTTATGGCGAAAAGCAGGCCTTGCATAACATTAGTTTTGAAATTCCAAAGAAGCGCGTAACGGCCTTTATTGGCCCGAGTGGTTGTGGTAAATCAACCTTGCTACGCTGCTTTAACCGCATGAACGACCTTGTTGATGGTGTGCGCATTGATGGTGAAATCCAACTGGATGGCCAGAACATCTTCGACAAAAAGGTTGAAGTTGCTGACCTGCGTCGCCGTGTCGGCATGGTGTTTCAGAAGCCTAATCCGTTTCCAAAAAGCATTTATGAAAATGTTGCCTATGGGTTGCGTATCCAGGGCATCAACAAAAAACGTGTGCTCGACGAGCGTGTAGAGTGGGCCTTAAAAGGCGCAGCGTTGTGGGATGAGGTGAAGGATCGTCTGCAGGAGAACGCACTGGGTATGTCAGGTGGTCAGCAGCAACGTCTGGTTATTGCCCGAACTATTGCGGTTGAGCCTGAAGTGTTACTGCTGGATGAGCCGGCATCCGCATTGGACCCCATTTCAACGCTGAAAATTGAAGAGCTGATTTACGAGCTGAAGTCGAAGTTCACGATCGTTATCGTGACACACAACATGCAGCAGGCGGCACGCGTTTCTGATTACACCGCCTTTATGTATATGGGGAATCTGGTGGAATACGGTGATACCGATACGTTGTTTACCAATCCAACCAAGAAGCAGACAGAAGATTACATTACCGGCCGTTATGGTTAAGTATCAGTGATCGTTGGTTAGATGATGGCCTGACACGCAAGGCTAAATTCCCCATGTAGTAAGTGGGGAATTGAGTCTTACCCACGCAATTGTAGAAATAGATTTGAAGCTGGGCATGAGCCCACGGAGACAACATGGTTAACAAAGATACCCACTCACACCACATTTCGCAGCAGTTCAACGAAGATCTTGACGAAGTTAAAAAGCAATTGCTGGAAATGGGCGGTCAGGTTGAAAATCAAATCAACGATGCCATGGAGGCATTGGTTGAGGCTGACAGCGAATTAGCTGAAACGGTTATGAGTAACGATGATCAGATCAACCGGATGGAAGTGTCGATTGACGAAGATTGCGCTCGTATTTTAGCGCGTCGTCAGCCGGCGGCGAGTGATTTGCGTCTGGTTATCGCGGTCAGTAAAGCCAACAATGATCTGGAGCGTATTGGTGATGAAACCAAGCGTATTGCCAGATTGGCGTTACAGCTTTTGGAAAATGGTCAGTCACCCCGTGGTTACGTAGAGGTGAGACACATTACCGGTCTGGTGCGAGAGATGCTGCACAATGCGCTGGATGCCTTTGCACGTCTTGATGTGGATATGGCTCTGAAAGTGGCGAGAGCCGACCACAATGTTGATATGGAATACACCACAGCAATGCGTGAGCTGATTACCTTTATGATGGAAGATCCACGCAGTATTAGCCGTGTGATTAATGTGATCTGGGCGTTGCGCTCGTTAGAGCGTGTTGGAGATCACGCTCGTAATATCGCTGAGCATGTGATTTACCTGGTGAAAGGTAAAGATGTTCGGCATGTCAGCTATGAGCAGATGGAACGGAAAGCAAAGGCAGATTAAGTTAAGTACTACCTGAGACATAAAAAAAGCCCCGCTTGCGGGGCTTTTTTTATGTCTCATTGTTAATTTAGCTGGCCTGTCGTTTCTGATGCTGTAATCGATGTGCAGGAAAATGACAGCTGAAGGTGCTGCCAGCACCAATTTTGCTTTCAATATCGAGTGTTCCATCGAGATTAATTAGCACGTGTTTCACAATGGCTAAGCCCAGACCGGTGCCCTTGATGGTTTGGGCGCGGCCGCGGTCAACACGATAAAAGCGCTCTGTAAGGCGCGGAATGTCCATAGGGGCAATGCCAATGCCGTTATCGGTAATACTCAAGGTGGCGCCATCGCCGTCATCGAACCAGCTAGCGGTGATATCGCTGTTGTCATCGGAGTATTTGCTGGCATTGGTGATTAAATTACTAATCAGGCTGTAAATTTGCTCTTTAGCGCCAAGCAGTTGCTTGTTTGTTTGCAGTTCAATGGTGATTTTTTGCTGTTTTTCAGCGAGCAGCGTTGATAGGTCAGAGCGAATGTTGCTTATCATGCCGCCAACATCAACGGGGGAATGTCTGGCGCCACCATCGCGAGATTCAATACGTGAGAGTAGCAGCAGGTCGTTGATTAACGTTGACATACGCCGTGTCTGCTCGTTCATTTGGCGTATCGGTTTGTGCCACGGCGGGCTCAGAGAGTCGATGTTGTCGGTCATGGTTTCCAAATAGCCGTCGATTACGGTTAATGGCGTGCGAAGTTCATGGGAGACATTGGCGACAAAATCAGTGCGCATTTTATCCAGCTGTTTTAACTCGGTGATATCCCGAACCACAATCAGGTGATCCTGCTTACCAAAGCGGG
>LUKI01000069.1 GCA_001593685.1 Gammaproteobacteria bacterium F7 | reverse complement strand
CACACCATCAAAAGAGGCGGTATCCATAGCGGCAGGTTCACTGGGTAAACGCACATTGGATCCAGAAGGCCTGCGTGAGTTGGTTCAGGGTCGTTTTATCGATGCGTTGGGGATTGTCGCTGCGCAAATGAGCATGGAAGAGATCCAGGAAAAACGTGGCGATTATATCAAGGCTGTTAAGAGTCTGGTTGCTGACTCCTTGGGTGAAACAGGACTTGAGTTGGAAGCGGTTTCTCTGACCGGTTTGGATCAAGCTGGATTGGAAGTATTCAACCCCAATAACGCGTTCGATGCTGAAGGTCTGACCCAGCTGACCGAACAAATTCAAGCCCGTAAGAAAAAGCGTAACGATATCGAGCAGGATACGGCGATTAAGATTCGCAGTAAGAACCTCGAGACCGAACAGCGTGCGCTGGAAATTGATAAGGAAAGAGAGTTCTCGCGCCTTATGCAGGAGCGTGAAATTGCCAAGCAGCGCGCTAAAGAGCAAGCGGAAATGGCGATGGAAAAAGCCGAACAGGAACGTGTTGCTGAAGAAGCGCGTATTGCTGCAGCTGAAGAAGTTGAAAAGGCACGGATCTCTCAACAGGACACCATTGAGGTTGAGCGTTCACTGCGCGAGCACGAGTTAACACTGCAGATCGAAGAGCGTAAAAAGCTGCGGAATGACGTTGAGCGTCAAACCGAGATCGATATTAAGCAGAAAAATCTTGAGGCCGAAATTCGGGCGCTGGAAATTGATAAGGAAAATGAGTTTGCCCGCTTAGCACAGGAAGAGGAAGTTGCTAAACGCCGCGCCAAACAAAAAGCCGACGTGGTTAAGGAAGAGTCTGAGCGTTATCAGGAAGCAGAGCAGGCGCAACTGAAAGCAGAAGAAAGCGTTAAGAAGTTGAAGATCGAGCAACAGCGCGCCATCGAAACAGCGCGTATTGAGAACGAAGAGAAAACTAAAGCGCGTGAAATTTCCAAGCGTAAGCAGCTGGAAATTGAAGAGCATGAGCGTGAGTTAGCGGTTACGGAAAAAACCGTACAGGTGCTCAAAGCCAATGAAGGAAAAGAGCAGGTTCGTGCAAGAACTGCTACAGCTGAAGAGCAAGTTTTGACAGCTCGTGACGTGGAAGTGGCCGAGAGAGGTAAGAAACTGAAACTGATTGAAGCTGCTAAAGATGGCGAAAGTCAGGCCATTCAAATTACCACGATTGCTACGGCTGAGAAGGAAGCCGCAGAGCATTCAGCATTGGCTGCCAAGCTACGTTATGAAGTCGATGCGGCAGGTAAGATGATGTTGAACGAGGCGGAAAACACGCGTAGCGATGAAAGCCGTCAGAGCGAGCTGCGTATGGAGCTGGCTAAGAAACTGGATAGCATCATCCGTGAGGCTGTTAAACCTATCGAAAGCATTGATGGTATCAAGATTTACGATGTTAACGGTCTGCCAGGCTTTGGCGGTGCCGGAGGCAGCATTGGCGGAAACGGCAACGGTGGAAATGGTGGCGGCTTAGGCCCTGTTAGCGGCGATTTGAGCAGCTCACAAAACCTGTCTGACAGTATTGTGAACTCGGCGCTGCGTTATCGTGCACAGATGCCATTCGTTGACAACCTGCTCAACGAAATCGGTATGTCGCCAAGTGAAATCGGCAACATCAAAAATATTCTCGGGGATTACAACAAGAAAACCGGCGATGACAGCTCTCAGAGCAGTCAGGCCGGGGCTTAATCCTGCGGATATGAAACGTTGATAGCCGTGCCAGCTTAATAATCGGCTGCTTTTCAAAGCTGCACCTTGGTGAGAGTCAAGGTGCGAGCTGAGAAACAAAGGCTATCAAAGGTATTGAGGAGTACTGAATAACATGACTGATAATATCGCCTGGCTCCTGGTTTTTCTGATGCTTTACTGGGCGTATTGCTTCTTCTGGGGCGTGCGCGCATCACGGCGTGTGGAGACATCCAGTGACTATTTTCTCGCTGGAAGAAGCTTGTCGCCATGGGTTTTTGCACTCGCTGCCACCGGAATTTCATTTGCTGGCTGGACCTTTATGGGCCATCCAGGGCTGGTTTTTCGAGATGGCTTTCAATTTACCAACGCTTCTTTTTATGCGGTGGCCGTGGCGCTTGGTGGCGTGATACTGCTTAAACGGCAGTGGATGCTGGGCCGTCGATTTGGCTACATGACAGCGGGCGAAATGCTGTCGGATTATTTCCAGGGTAATACCTTGCGATTAATTTCTGTCGGTATCGCGCTGCTATTCGGTATCCCCTTTGTTGCCATTCTTTTTGGTGCCTCTGGTTTCCTGATCAGTGAGTTAACCAATGGTGAAGTGTCTCGTACGGTTGCCATGTGGGGGTTGTCGGGGCTGGTGCTGCTCTATTGTGTGATGGGTGGCATGCAGGCTGTCGCGAAGGTGGCCGTCGTTCAATGTGTGCTGTTTATTATGGGCATGCTTCTTTTAGGATTTTTTGCGCTGGGCCTGGTTGGTGGTTTCGACTCCCTGAATCAAGGGTTGGCTAATATGGCCCAAAACCTGACCAGCCATTTGGGTGGCACACAAGGTTTAGGCGGTGGTGATTTCCCCGGCTATTTTGCTGTTCCGGGTGTGGTTCAGTGGACCAGCGGCTTAGGTGTTGAAACGCCGATTGGCGGCCCCTGGACATCCCTGATGGTTCTGACGTTCATGATGTCGGTTATGGGTATTCAGGCATCACCCTCATTCACCATGATGGGTTTTGCCAGCCGCTCACCACGTGGCTTTGCTATTCACCATATCTGGGGTGCGGCAGCCTGTGTTGGCGTTCTGATGTTTGTGTTTGCGACGTTTATGGGCATCAGCGCTAATTTACTGGGCGCCAACGCAGACGTTAATGATGCAGGCATGGCCGTTGCCAATCTATTGCCTGAGCTATCCAAGCATCAGCAGGGCGAGTTGGTTGGCCATTACATCATGCTGATCGGCGATAACCTGCCATGGCTAGTTGGTTTCCTCGCTGTGTGTGCGATTGCCGCGTTGCAAGCAACGGGTTCAGCGTTTATGTCGACCACGGGCAGCATCATCACCCGCGATATTTTTGTGAACTACCTTGAGCCTGAAGCAGATCACAAAAAACAAATACTGGTTGCTCGTTTGTGTACCGGATTGGTTTTTCTTGCCGCGATGCTACTGGCCTCATTCTCAATGGAAGCAACCATGCTGTTGGGCGGTTTGGCCATCGCTTGCGCCTTCCAACTATGGCCTTCGTTGTTAGGCGTCACTTGGTTCTCATTCATCACGCGGCGAGGTGCTACTGCTGGTCTGGTCGTTGGTTTGATAGCGGTGGTTTTGACTGAACCACTGGGTCAGAAGCTCACCGGTGGTTCTCTGCCCTGGGGGACTTGGCCATGGACGATCCATTCAGCAGCCTGGGGCATGTTTTTCAATATTGCCATCTGCCTGATTGTTTCGGTCACCTCGCGTCAGGATAAAGAAGACCATGCGCGACGCGATAGCTTCCATGACTTTATTCATGACTACACGGCTTCGGCACGGAGTGACCGCTGGTCGAAACCGGTGGCGGGCGTGATGGTGATGGTATGGATGTTTTTCGCCATTGGTCCTGGGTCGCTGTTAGGAAATATTTTGTTCGGAGAGCCAAATGCGGGTTATGACGCCTGGATTTTTGGAATGCCATCCCTGTGGGCATGGCAAATTATTTGGTGGGCGCTGGGAGTACTGATGATTTGGTTCTTGGCTAACAAGATGCGGATGTCCACCGCACCGGAAAGGGAAATTGAAAGCGTTGCAAACAATTAAAAAGTTGTGAGCCGCAGTTTCTATTTATTAAAAGTTTGAGGAAATGACATGTTAAGAATTACTGGTTATAGCGACAAATATTCGGTGTGTCCCGGGGACAACATCAAGTTCTATATTAACTCTGAAGAAAGTGAAGTCTATGAAGCCCAGTTAGTACGCCTGATTCACGGTGATACTAACCCTGAGGGACCTGGCTACAAAGAGGAAGAGATCAGCGCTTCCTGTAATAAAAGCTACCCGGGTCGCAATCAGAAAATCCATGGTGGCGGCTACATCATTGTTCCGCAGGATGAACGTTTCAATCTCGAAAGTTTCACCATGCAGTGTTACATCTTCCCGACCTTGCCAGGTGCTGATGATAAAGGTCGCCAGGCAATTATGGGTAAGTGGAACGAGCAAACCCAATGCGGTTATGGCATGTTCGTTGATAAGAAAGGTTGCCTGCAGGTTCGTATTGGTGACGGCTCCGGACAGGTGATGAAGATTTCCAGTGATAAGAAATTATTGCGTAAAGTCTGGTACTTGGCTGCTGTTTCCTATGACGCACGCACCGGTAAAGTGACGTTGTTCCAAGAGCCCTGTGTAACACCTACCAACGGTGGTCTGGGCCAGGGTATCCTGAACCCTGCTGAAGAAACGACGGCCATTGTTGAGACGGTTAACAGCATGCGCCCAGGCGTTGATGATTCGCCATTCCTGATGGCGGCAAGTACCTGGGAGGAGCGTTCTGGTCGAACTATTTCTGGTGCGCACTACAAAGAGGCCGATGCCCCGATTGAGTTGCCTGTGCAAACACGCGGCACGTATAACGGTAAAATTGACCGCCCACGCCTGTCACGTCGTGCACTCTCCAAGGCTGAAATCGAAGCGTTGGCGCGTGGTTACAAGTACTGTCATCCCGATGTACGTAATGACGTGGTTGGTGCCTGGGACTTCCACGCCAACATCACAAAAAATATTGCTAGCACGCATATTCTTGATTTGTCGACCAACCGCCTGCACGGCTTTATCGTGAACCTGCCTTGTCGCGGTATGACTGGTTATAACTGGACTGGTGACGAGATCGTTTACCACCATAAACCAGAAGAATACGGCGCGATTCACTTCCACGATACGGATATTGATGATGCGCGTTGGGATGTGGATTTCGAACTGACAATCCCTGAAGGCCTGAAGAGTGGCGTTTATGCGGCTCGCTTGCGTATTGGTGGTGTGGATTCACCTGAAACGGAAGATTACATTCCATTTGTTATTCGTCCGCCACGTGGTACGACGACATCCAAGTTGTGTTTCATTTTGCCCACCAACAGCTACATGGCTTACTCCAACGATAACCTGGCGACCAACTGTGTGGTTGCTGAATTGTTGGCGGGTAAAGTGCCTGTGATGACGCCTTCGGATCTGTATCTGAACGAGCACCGGGAATACGGCCAGTCTACTTACTCGTTACACTCCGACGGCAGTGGTGTTTGTTACTCCTCTCGTCTGCGTCCAATTCTGAACATGCGTCCTAAGTATCGCCACTGGTTGTCGCCTTCTCTGTGGCAATTGAATGGTGACTTGCACCTAGTTGACTGGCTGGAAGAAAAGGGCCTCGATTTTGATATTCACACCGATGAAGACCTGGACCGTGAAGGCGTGGCACTGCTGAATAAGTACCGCTGTGTACTGACCGGTAGCCACCCTGAATACACCTCTGAAAACATGTTCTCTGCCTATGAGCGTTATCAGCAGGAAGGTGGTCGCTGGATCTACCTGGGTGCCAATGGCTTCTACTGGTGTAGCCAGTACCACCCAGACAATTCAAATGTTATTGAGGTGCGTAAAGGTGAAGCCGGTACGCGTGCCTGGACCGCAAACCCAGGCGAATACAACAACGCCTTTGACGGTAAGTTCGGTGGCATGTGGCGTGCCCGTGGCCGTATTCCTAGCAAACTGTGTGGTTTGACCTTTACGGCCTACGGCTTCGATGTGTCCTCCTACTATGTGCGTGATAAGGACAGTGAATTGCCTGAAACCCAATGGATCATGGAAGGTGTCGGTAATGGCGAGCGAATCGGCGACTTCGGCCTTGTGGGCGGCGGTGCTGCCGGTCTGGAGCTGGACCGTTATGACCTGGAGTTCGGTACACCACACGATGCCTATTTATTAGCGCACTCCGAAGCGCACACCAACCTGATGCTGCAGGTGAACGAGGAAATTCACTTCTCTGTCCGTGGTTACCACGGTGGCGGTACCGAGAACCCAATGGTTCGTGCGGACATGGTTTATTACAAAACTCCGAATGGCGGAGCAACCTTTGCACCGGGTTCACTGTCCTGGTGCGGCAGCCTTTCTCACAACAATTACAACAATAACGTGTCGCGCATTACCGAGAATGCGATTCGTGGCTTCCTGAAAGAAGGCGATTTACCTTAATCGTAAGATCAAGCGAGGAAACTGATATGACTAGCAACCAACACCCCGACATGATGGATCCACCCACCGGTAAATCAGAACTTGGTGCAAGCTTGATACCGCCGAATGACTTGGAAAAAGAAGTGATGGATTCACTCGATGAGGAAAAGGTCATCGATGTGGCGAAGTGTTTATTTACATTGAACAACAGACAATATGGACCGATTGCAGGTGCCTACGTGGTTGTTTGTACAAAACCAGGTAAGGAATGGTGCGTGGGTCAGCTGAATGCTGACCGCATTAAACCCATCATATTATTTGAGGACAAGGTTTACGACTCTCCGGAATTGGCACTGCAGGAAGCAGAGCGTATTAAAGAGGAGAGTGGTGAGTCGACGCCCTGTCGGAACCATTAATCATGCTAGAGCTTTGAAACTCTATGACGAAATTATGAGGAAAATGAAATGTTAGATAAACCAAAAGGCGTTGCAGCCAATGAAGCATACGACGGGACCGATGATTTCATCACTCGTACTTATATCATGCCGCTGTTGTTTGATGACGAGTCACGTCGTCGCCTGATAGCTGAACATAAAGCCAACCCAGTTGGCACGGCGCCAAAAAACGGCCAAACCTGTATTGAACATAGTCAGGATTTGAGAACGGTACTCGATAAAATGCGTCGCCACCCAATGGCGGGTAAATACGTCAGCGTTTGCTTTCGAATGTTTGAGGATTACCGGATTGGTATTGCCTCAGGAGTGCGTGGCAAACCTGTGGAAATTCTTGACGGCTCCTATTCGTCGGAAGAGGCCTGTGAACATGCAATCTTCTTAAAACGAGTGGCCGACTTGATGCAGAAATATGGTTAATGCCGATGGCCTCTGCGTAGAGGTCGTATGAGCATGAGCCTTAATAAAACGATAGGAGAGAACCTTAGGACGAACTTTTATTAGTTGCTGAATGAGTGCCAGTGTTTGTTGCTGGCCAGGCTAAAACCCACCGAAGAAATACTTCGAAAAAATGACGTTAGCAAGATGTCAGGGGTGAGGTTTGTCCTAAGGAAATGATTAAACACTACGCCTTGTTACCTGGCCGGAAAACCTGTCAGGACAAGAGATACGCAGATGATAGAGGAAGGAATATGTGAGTTCAACAAGCTAGACATCGGATGAAGTAAAAGCCTGGATTTATGACGGGTTAGGTCCGAAAAAAACCTGATGAAACCGGTAAAAAATTGGCGATGTAAATGGCGTCAGGGGAGGGGTGTGTCTTGTTGAAACAAGGTTTGAGCGAGTTGAGGTAAGTGGCAAGTCATGGAAGGCATGCTGGTAAGTCGCTTATTTGTGGGGGAAGGAGAGTAGTAACGCTAACTATAGCAAAACAATTTTTAACCTAGAGTGAAATTGGAGCGGGAAATTATGAAGAAAATCATGCAGAAAAATATCGGTAAATTGTCGTTAGCGACATTGTTTGCGGCGGGCTCGATGTCTGCAAACGCTTTTGAGATTGAAAACGATGGATGGACTTTCTCTGTCCACGGCAACATCAATACTAATTATATCCACGCAAATTGTGATAGCAGCGGTGCGACAGTGCTAGGCGCATTCATGTGTGCCGGTTCGCAGGATCCAAGTGCCGTTACTAATGGCTACTTGCCAACATCCTTCGAGTTTGCGTTGGCAACACAACGTAACGGTTACGATATTTCCGTTCATACAGCTCTTGATCGTGGTCTTGATACTAATGAAGCCTTCAATGCTGCGGGTGACGGTGAAGGTTTCCGTACCTGGTTGACGGTCAGTAACGACGATATCGGCTCCGTGTTACTGGGTCGTAACTGGGGGCTGTTTGCGTATGATTCAACCTTCCAGGATATGTCTGTATTTAGCACAGGTGGTGGCTTCCTGGTTAATAACCCGGTCAATACGCAACTGGGTGCGGCAGGTACCGGTTACATCTTCTTGGACCGTATCACGCAAGCAACATGGACATTGCCAACTAGTGATACTTGGGTCGCTCAAATTGGTATTTTTCAGCCACTAAATCTTTCCAGTTTCTCACTTAACAGCGGCACTCTCGCAGCAGCAGAAACCGGCTCAGAATCTCCGGGTTTACAGGGTCGATTACGTTTCAATTTTAGCAATGGTTTTATCTCTAGCAGCTTTTTCAGCCAGGATGTCGATGCGACTGTTGGTGCTGTCTCAGCAGACTATCGTGCTGTCGCTTACGACGTAACTGGTCAAGTTAATTTTGGTAACTTGGCATTAACAGCCACTTATCATGAAGGTGACGGCGTGGGTCATACAGGGTTCTTGATTGATGCCGTTGATCCTGCTGGCCAAGAGCGGGATACCGATGGTTATTATGTTCAAGCTATGTATACCGCAGGTAGCACGCGTTATGGCCTTAATTATGGCGTAACTAATGTGGATACGTCAGCCGCAGATGCTGCTGCTGGTGGTTTAGCTATGGAAGAGAAAAGCAAAATTACTGCAGGTATCTATCACAGCTTAGCTTCAGGTATCACCTTGACTGGTGAGTACTCCAAGATGAACGCAGAAAATATGTCTGGCGGTGAAGTTGATAACGACATTATCAGCATTGGCGCCATTTTCTTCTTTTAAATAATAATTGGCGATTGGATCGCCATTGGATTGGTTGCTCTTGGTTTTGTCCCATTGGTTAAGAGCAATCATTGGTGAAGTAATTGCTAATAAGTTTGTTGCATCTGTCCACTCCTCGTACTGATGCAGCCTTATAGTAATTGAGTCATCAAGTTGTTGGTTACTCCAAACTTTCCCTAGAGAGCGGAGCAACCATTGCCCCATTACCCCATGCAATCAATCTTGATTGACTGTATGGGGATTTTTTAAGGGCATGTTCACGCTGTGGAGTAGTATGTTTTGAAGAGTAAAGTGCCTTTAGTTATATCCTGTTCCAGCTGTTATGGCTGTTCGGGTACGGCGCATATTGCCAGCTATGTCGCATTAGCATTGGAGCGTCATGGTGACGCTGAAATATCAAGTATTACTGGAGCTTCTAGATTTAGGTTGAATATGGAGATAGTGGAGCAATCTGGACAGCCACTTGTTGCATTGGATGGTTGCGTCTTGTCGTGTTGTAAAGACTATATAAATCAAAGAGGGCGGGAGCCAGATCTTTCCATACGTTTTGATAAGTTGGGTCTTATGGGGCGGGGAGAACGGGCATTTTTACCTGAAGATGGAAGAAAAGCGCTGAGTATCACAAAAAACCTAATTGCTAAGTTAAACCGTTTTGCCTGATCGAGTAGCTGTTTCAATTGAATATTGTACGTTTAAAG
>LUKI01000068.1 GCA_001593685.1 Gammaproteobacteria bacterium F7 | reverse complement strand
GAATTTCGCGGATAAAGCGGGAAGGGCGGTTCAGTGTTTCACTGCCATACAGGCGGCGGCTTTCAGCATAAGTAATATAAAGCTTCTGCATCGCCCGAGTAATACCCACATAACAAAGGCGACGCTCTTCCTCTAAACCTGAGGGGTCTTCAATCGACATCTTATGGGGGAACAAACCCTCTTCAACGCCCACAAGGAACACCAACGGAAACTCCAACCCCTTGGCCGAGTGCAACGTCATCATCTGCACACTGTCTTCATGCTCATCGGCCTGCTGTTCTCCTGCATCCAGTGCGGCATTCGACAGGAAAGACTGTAGCGGTGTCAGCTCATCATCGTCATCCTGATCAAAAGCGCGTGTAGCACTGACAAGCTCTTCCAAGTTCTCTACGCGTGTCTGTCCCTTTTCGCCTTTTTCTTCTTTATGGAATTTCAGCAGTCCGCTGGCCTGGATGACATGATCCGTTTGCTCATGCAACGGTAAGCCCTTAGTGTGCTCATCCAGCTGGTTCACCAGATCAACAAAGCCCTGCAATGCACTGGCGCCTCGCGCCGACACCCCGCCACCGATAAGTTTGATGACCGCTTCCCATAATGAACAACCTTGATCCCGGGCCGTCACACGAATGGTTTCAACGGCTTTCGCGCCAATGCCGCGCGTTGGTACATTAATCACACGTTCTACAGCCGCATCATCATCACGGTTCATCACCAGGCGCAGATAGGCGAGGGCGTTACGAATTTCCATCCGATCGTAGAAGCGCTGACCACCATAAACGCGGTAAGGCACGCCAGAACGAATCAGGTTTTCCTCAAGCACCCGCGACTGAGCGTTGGAGCGGTACAGAATAGCGCAATCCGAGTAAGCGTTACCCTGTTTAAAGGCCTCCTCAATGGTGCTGACGACAAAACGCGCTTCATCAACCTCGTTAAAACCAGCATACAGGGCGATTTGCTCGCCTTCATTGCCATCAGTCCACAGCTCTTTACCCAAACGTCCCTGGTTTTTGGATATAACCTGGTTAGCCGCATTCAGAATGGTGCTGGTCGAGCGGTAATTCTGCTCCAGCTTGACGGTTTTAACGTCATTAAAATCGGTGGTAAATTTCTGAATGTTCTCAATTTTGGCACCACGCCAGCCATAGATTGACTGATCGTCATCACCTACAACGGTCATGCGACCCTCAGCACCCGCTAACACCTGCAACCAGGCATATTGTATGGTGTTGGTATCCTGAAACTCGTCCACCAGAATATGGCGGAAACGTTGCTGGTAATGCTCAAGCACGGCGGGTTTGTTAAGCCATAGCTCATGGGCGCGCAACAATAGCTCGCCAAAATCAACCATGCCCGCATTGTTACAGGTTTGCTCATAACCGGCGTAAATCAGACGCATGGTTTTACTATAGGGGTCTAGCGCTTCAGGCACGTGCGCAGCCCGCAGGCCTTCATCTTTCTGGGCATTGATGTACCACTGCACCTGCTTCGGCTGCCAGCGGCTATCATCAATATTGAGGTTTTTCATGACGCGTTTTACAACACGCAGCTGATCATCTGAATCAAGTATCTGAAAATGCTCAGGCAGGTTGGCGTCTTTCCAGTGTGCACGCAACAACCTGTGCGCCAGACCATGAAAGGTACCTACCCACATGCCATAAGCTGGGATCTGTAGCAGGTCCTCAATGCGATGACGCATTTCCTTGGCTGCTTTGTTGGTAAAAGTCACGGCCAGAATGGCGTGTGGTGAAATATGCTCAGTCTGCACCAGCCAAGCAATGCGATGCACCAGCACCCGCGTTTTACCACTACCGGCACCAGCCAGTACCAGCGCGGTATCATCACAACCCAGCGTGACCGCTTCGCGTTGCGCATCATTTAAAGAATCAATTATTGCAGTTACATCCATAACAAAAACACTGGCTGATGAGTAAAGAGGCGAAATTATAACAGGGTACTGAAAATAAATAAGGGCGCCCAAAGGCACCCTTATTCACACAAGGCCATCCCACACTAAGTGGACGGCAGGCAGAAGAATTAACCTTCTGACTGGTAGTGCTCCATCAGAATTTTAGCCACTTCAGGGCGGGCAAACTCTTTTGGCAGGTCTTCACCAGCCGCCAGTTTGGCACGCACTTTCGTGCCTGACAGGATCACAAAATCATCCATTGTATGGTCTTCTGCATCACGCATCATCACAACACGGTTCAGCTTTTTAGAGTAAGCCGTGTGATCAGCTTTAAAGATTTCAATATCCAGCGCACCAGCTGGGACACGCTCATCAAAAATAGTCTGTGCATCAAAAGCACCATAGTAATCACCCACACCAGCGTGATCACGACCTACGATAAAGTGTGTGCAGCCGCTGTTTTGACGGAACAGTGCGTGCAGAACCGCTTCACGAGGACCCGCATACAGCATGTCGAAACCATAACCCGTAATCATCACCGTGTTAGCTGGGAAATACAGCTCAACCATTTTACGAATCGCCGCATCACGAACTGGCGCAGGGATATCACCTGGTTTCAGCTGACCCAGCAGCATATGAATCAGAACGCCGTCGGCATCAACCGCTTCCAGCGCCATTTTGCATAGCTCTTCGTGGGCACGATGCATGGGGTTACGTGTTTGGAAAGCAACAACCTTCTTCCAGCCGCGCTCTGTAATCTCGTTGCGGATCTCAACCGCGGTACGGAAGGTATCCGGGAAGTCCTGTTGGAAGTAGCTGAAATTCAGAACCTGAATAGGGCCTGAAATCACATAACGCCCCAGACCTGAGAACGTTGCAACGCCTGGGTGCGCCTTATCTTCAGTAGCAAAGATCTGGCCGCACATGGTGGCAACCTGTTCTTCACTTACCTCTTCAATCGCTTCGACATCCTGAATTGCCAATACCGGGTGACCTTCAACATTTGGGTCACGCAGCGCAATACGCTTAGCGCCTTTAATCGCGTCAATATCATCAGTACGGTTAACAACAGGTACCGGCCAGAACAAACCGTCAGTGGTGTGCAGGTTTTCAGCTACGCTCAACGCATCCGCCAGGTTCATATAACCAGTCAGTGGGTTAAAATAACCCGCTCCCAGCATCACTGCGTTAGCCGCAGCAGCAGAGTTCAGCAGCAGTGAAGGCAGGCCTTCAGCTTCGGCAGCCAGCTTGTGGTGTTCTTCAGAATCGTAGACAAACAATGGATTAAGTTCGTCGGAACCGTAAGGTTTAATCATTTTATTTACTCCTGTTGAACTATTGCCGGGTTAGGCGTGATAGCTCAAAATTTTAAAATTTGTATGCTGGCGCTTAACCGCGCACCTGACGAATAGCATTAATGACGTCATCATGAATAGCGCCGCAGGTTGCAACAATGCCTTTGTTGTTATCTAAGTGGCGGCCCAGTGTGAAATCCAGCGCATTGCCATTTACATCAGTAACTTTACCGCCCGCGGCTTCAACGATTAGTTTTCCTGCCGCATGATCCCAGATCTTTTCACGGTAGGTCTCACTCGTTGGTAGGCGTAAATAAATCGACGCATCGTTACGCGCTACAGCCGCATATTTACACTGACTGTCGATTCGATACGGCTCAGCAGTGATGCCCAGTATCGCCGCAATTTGGGCTGACTCACCTTGATTTGAATGCCCAGATTCCACTGACTCACAAAAACGTGCTTCACTAGCCGAAGCAATTTGGGCCACTGCAATCGGCTGTCCTTGATCAGCTTCATCAAACAAGCGGTACATAGTCGCACCACCGTCCTTCGTAGCAGTGAATAAAGCACCCTGATGGTCACCCACTTTCAGGTTCGGACAACCCAGCACTCCCGCGACAACTTCACCGTTTTCAATCAGAGCCAGCGCAATGGCGTATTGCTCGCCACGCAAAAACCCTTTGGTGCCGTCGATAGGATCCAGCGTCCAATACCGCACTTCGCTGCCATCGTGACAACCATGGTCAATCCAACCCAGCACTTGCGCTTCATCAGCGCCAGCCAGCTCATCAGCAACATGCTTAACAACCGAAGCACGCAAACCCGCCTCTTCGCCAGTACGCAACTCCGCCGAATCCTCTTCACCAACCATTAAATCATTGGGTAAAGCACCCAACAGGTGTGCACACACGATCGCCTGGGCGGCAAAATCAGCTACCGTTACCGGACTTTTATCTTTCTTTTCCAACGTATCTGCAGTAACCAGGTTCGCCTGCACTGCGCGGCACACGTTCGCTGCTGCGCGCACGGCTTTGATACCTGTGGATAACTCCAGTTGATAGCGCATATGTACTCTCTGTTGTTTTGTTATTTGGCTGGGATGAAACCGTTATCTTCCAGATACTTAATCACGATAGCGACACAGGCATCTAGGTCATTTTCAGCCGTATTAACAATCAACTCAGCATTTTCAGGCGCTTCGTAGGGTGCGGAAATACCCGTAAACTCGGGGATCTCACCGGCACGGGCTTTTTTGTACAAGCCTTTCACATCGCGGCTTTCACAAACCTCTAGCGGCGCATGCACATGTACCTCAATGAAGCTACCCGCCGGGTGCTTTTCACGCACCAGATCACGGTCTTCACGGTATGGCGAGATAAAAGCAGAAAAGACGATGTTGCCAGCGTCACAGAACAACTTACACACTTCACCGATACGGCGGATGTTTTCGGTACGATCTTCCGGAGAAAAGCCCAGGTTGCTATTCAGGCCGTGGCGAACATTATCGCCATCCAGAATAAAAGCGTTAATACCACGCTCAACAAGTGCAACTTCTGTCGCCAAAGCAACCGTAGACTTACCCGCACCAGACAAACCAGTGAACCACAGAGTGGCTGGCTTATGGCCTAAAATTGCTTCACGTTGTTCCGGTGCAACCTGGCTTTCACTCCAGACAATATTCTTGCTCTTTGGCTCGCTCATTTTTGATCCTCTGTACAGGCGAAAAACGCCCAAAATTTCATGTCATAAATAAAGGGCACACATAGTAGCGATTTCTGCGTGAAGATCAATATTTCTAGATGGCCTTTTAGAGAAACTTTTTTGAAGAACAAAGAGTTAGAACGATTAAGCTGTAAAAAAAGTCCTTAAAACTGTCAGCCCGTCAATCGAAGAAAATCTAGATAATCCTTAAAACAATAGCTATGGCTCAAACACTGATAACTAACCACAAGCCACTGACATAAATAGGTTTTTTCTGTTTTTAGTTTATTTACTACTCTATAATTCTGAAAATTTTACTCAGCCGCCGATTACCTTTTATGTCTATCATAGAAATTAGTATTCTCATTCTCGCCGTACTTGCGTTATTAAGCATCATTCTTGAAGAGTACACTCACATTAATAAGGCCAAGACGACCTTATTTTTTGGGTGTTTAAGTTGGGTTTTACTCTTTGTTGAAGCAAAGCGTCATCAACAGACTGACGAAATACTCCACCTGTTGAATGAAAACCTGCTTGATATCTCCACCCTGTGGCTGTTTTTAGTGTCAACGATGACCTTTGTGGCCTATCTCAATGCTCGAGGCTTGATCGGTAATATGGTTGGGCACATCATGCCCCGTCAGCTAACCACTCGAAAACTGACGCTACTACTTGCGGTGTTTGCCCTACTGTTATCCATGCTGTGTGACAATATCACTGCCACACTGGTCTCGCTGGGTGTTATCCAAGCCTTTCAGCTGGATAATAAAGAACGAATTAAATTGAGTGTTCTGGTTGTTTTCGCAGTTAACTCTGGCGGCGTTGTTTTGATTACAGGTGACGTCACCACATTGATGATTTTCAACGCCAAGCATGTCTCCATTTCCGATTTGCTTGGATTGGTTCTACCCACGCTATGCGGCGTTGCCGTATTAGCTT
This sequence comes from Gammaproteobacteria bacterium F7, assembly GCA_001593685.1. Classification (GTDB taxonomy): domain Bacteria; phylum Pseudomonadota; class Gammaproteobacteria; order Pseudomonadales; family IMCC2047; genus IMCC2047. The sequence goes on along the minus strand of LUKI01000068.1, from coordinate 3,775 downwards.
TCAGTTTATGCTTACGCGGCAATCGTCCCGTAGTAGCGGAGGGCAACGCTCAAGGATTTGAACCACTGGATATAATTATCGCCGGATTGTTTTTTACAACAATCATAGCCACTATGGCTTTTAATATTCTTTTTGATATGCCGCCGGTGTTGGTGTTTTTAATGGGCTTATCGGTGATGTTTATGATTGGCGGCGTGGTCAATAAATACCACTCCGAGGTGCATCTACTTGAGTATGTTCGTCAGATTCAGTTTGATACCCTGTTTTTCTTTCTTGGTATTTTGTTGGTTGTCGGTGGCTTAAAAGAAGTTGGCATCCTTGACTGGGTAACCGGTTTTTACCTCAGCATAAACCCGGACATCTCCAATTACATTGTTGGGGTACTATCGGCTATTCTTGATAATGTCCCTCTGACAGCCGCACTACTCAAAGCCGAACCAGAACTCACCAACACACAGTGGCTGACACTAACCTATGCGGTAGGGGTGGGGGGATCGCTCCTACTGATCGGTTCCGCCGCCGGTATCATCGCCATGAGCCGCATTAAAGAGCTCACCTTCATCAGTTACGGTAAATATATACCTCATCTTTTAGTAGCCTATTCCGCTGGGTTTGCCATGGCCCTGCAATTTATTTAATCGCTCTGGCGCCATTGCTAATTTTCAACCAAACGCTTTATAGCCCGTTGTAAAAACGAGACACAAAAACCCCCTGTTAACTGCAACGCTAACAGGGGATGCCTGTTATAAAATCTCTGTCACCCTGGGCTTTTAAAATCCCCAGAGTCATTCAACCGTTACTGATTTGGCTAGATTTCGAGGCTGATCGACACCGGTGCCTTTTAAGACAGCAACTGCGTGCAAACCGAGAACAGCTATAAATACACACCAGAGGGTTTCGAAACTCTGGCCAACACAGCTGGCTTTCAACTCAAACAGCGCTGGCTCAATGAAGCAGCACTGTTTAGCGTCAATTACTTGGAAGCAAAATAAGCAGCGCTCCGACCACGCATATCAGGTTATCCTGTAAGAGGCCTTTTACTGCATGGCTCAGCGCAGCGACTCTACAACGGTTAAAGCCTTTAACACTACGTACAAGATTTTATGGAAAGACGCTGCTGACCAGCCAGTGTCCAACTAAAAAAGGGGCTTAATTTCCCCTTTATTTAGCATAAACACCAAATCAGACACCACCCAAGGCGCGATACAGGTTGATGGTTTGCTGGGCAAAGTCAATGTTGGAAGCGGTCAGCTGTCGCTCTGCTTCCAACAGCGTGCGTTCGGCATCCAGCACATCAAGAAAAGATTCCACGCCGGCATTATAACGCAGCTTGACCAACTCCACGGCTTCGCGACTGGCGGAGGCCGATTCGCGTAACACGCGGTTACGTTCACGCTCCTGGGAATGGCGCATCAACGCACTGTTGACCTCTTCCAGCGCCTGCAACACCACCCCGTCATAACGGGCCAGCTGAGCTTCGGCACCGGCCCTGGCCTGCTCAATACGGGCACGAATGGCGCCGCGATTAAACAGGTTCCAGACAATGCCAGGCCCCACCGCATAGTTACTGGCGCTGTGATCACTGAGGCTGGAGCCACTGGCAGCGGCAACACCGACACTGGCAATAAAGTTAACGGTAGGGAATAAATCCGCCGTCATCACACCCACCTGTGCTACCAGGCTGGCCAAACCACGTTCCGCCTCGCGAATATCAGGGCGGCGGCGAATTAGCGACGCAGCATCACCTACAGCAATAAAGGCGGGCATAGTCGGCAACGAACCGCGTTTCTGCAGTGATACATCCAGTGGGCCGGGCACGCGGCCAGTCAGCCTGGCCAGGCGGTTGAGGGCCGCATTCTGATCACTAATAATAGTTGGCAACAATGCCTGAGTAGCCGCCAACTGGGCGCGCGCGCGAACGGTATCCAGCTCAGTGCTTAACCCTTCTCGCGCCAGGGTGACGGTTAATTCCAGGGTTTCTTGTTGATTGCCAATATTACGCTCGACTACCCGGCGCCGCTCCTGCGCACCCCGCAAATCAAAATAAGCGCTCGCCACATCAGCAATCACAATGCGCTGCACATCATCACGCAAGGCTTCACTGCGCTCGATATTGCTACGCGCCGCTTCAATACTGCGCCGCACCCGGCCAAATACATCCAGCTCCCAGGCCAGGCCCAGTGACGCTGAATTTACGGTATGCGCTTCGGGCTGAGCTGAGTTGACCGCAGAGGCTCGCGAGCGCTCCGAGCCAGCACTCAGATCAAGCGACGGCTGTAAACCGGTGGCGGATTCACGTAGTACCGCTCGTGCTGCGCTCAGGTTCGCCAGCGCTACACGCAGGTCGGTATTTGCCACCAGCGCCTGCTCAACCAGGCGGGTCAGGGTAGGGTCTTTAAGCTGCAGCCACCAGGCATTCACCGGCTGATTCGACAAATACATTGCCTGGCTATCCAATTGTTGCAGACTAGCCGACGCAAAGGGCTGTCCCGCCGCAAAGTCGGGCTGTGCAGGGGCTTGATAATCCGGCCCCACTGCGGCACAACCAGCCAGCAGCAAGGGGAGCAAAATCAGTCTTAAATATTTCATGTTGAACCTTCCTGAACAACGTCAGCGGGGGGCGTTTTACGCTGCAAGGCGAGCCAACGACAGGCAACATAAAACACCGGCGTAAACAACAGGCTGAACAGGGTCACACCAATCATGCCGAAAAACACTGCCGTACCTAATGCCTGGCGCATCTCAGCACCGGCACCGGAGGCAATTACCAACGGCAACACACCCAGCACAAAGGCCAGCGCGGTCATCAGAATAGGGCGCAGACGCAGGCGCGCCGCCTTGACCACCGCCTCCAGCCGATTCAGCCCTTCTTCTTCGGCCTGTCGGGCAAACTCGACAATCAGAATGGCGTTTTTGGAGGCCAGTGCAATCAGCACGATAAAGCCCACCTGTGCCAGAATGTTATTGTCGATGCCCCTAAGCATTAATCCGGACACCGCCGCCAACAAACACATAGGCACGATCAAAATCACCGACAAGGGCAGCAACCAGCTTTCATACAAGGCCGCCAGTAACAAGAACACAAACAACACCGCTAAACCAAAATTGACCAAAATCGAACCGCTGGCGAGCTTTTCCTGCAACGCCATTTCCGTCCACTCGTAACCAATGCCTTCCGGCAGGTTGTTGTCGAGCAGGGCTTCCATGTGCTGCATGGCTTCACCACTGGAAAAACCCGCGGCGGCACTGCCGGAAATATCAATTGAACTGTAATTGTTATAACGCGCCAGACGAATCGGACCAGTACGATCCTCCAACGTTACCAAAGAGCCCAGTGGCACCATGTCTCCGTTCACCGAACGCACGCGCAGATGATTGATGTCGGCGGCCTCATCACGGAACGAGCCATCGGCCTGCGCCATCACCCGATAGGTGCGGCCCAGGAAATTGAAGTCGTTGACATAACGTGAACCCAGCTGAATTTCCAGCGTATCGATGATGTTCTGTACCGGCACATTTAGCATTTCCGCACGCGTTTCATCAATGTTGGCGAAAATGCGCGGGGTACTGGTATTGAAAAAGGTATAGACCCTCGATAACTCGTTTTGCTGGTTCGCTTGAGCAATAATATTTTGCGCCACCTGCTCCAGGTTGCTGATACCCATGCCACTGCGATCCTCCAGATAAAGCTTCCAACCGCCGGTATTACCCATACCGCGCACCGCCGGTGGCATGGGTATCAGCAACCTGGAGCAGGTGGCGCAAAATATTATTG
>LUKI01000067.1 GCA_001593685.1 Gammaproteobacteria bacterium F7 | reverse complement strand
ATCCACCCGGGTTACGGCTTCCTGGCAGAAAATGCTGACTTCGCCGAACAGGTAGAAAACAGCGGCTTCACCTTTGTTGGCCCCAAAGCTGACACCATCCGTATGATGGGTGACAAGGTGGCGGCAATTAAAGCGATGATTGAAGCCAAAGTGCCGACCGTACCTGGCTCCAACGGCCCGCTGACCGATGACGATGAGCGCACCTTAAAAATCGCTCGCGAAATAGGTTATCCGGTGATTATTAAAGCTGCCGCAGGTGGTGGTGGACGCGGTATGCGTACCGTTCACACCGAAGCCGTATTGCTGAAATCCAAACACATCACTCAAGCTGAAGCCAAAGCAGCCTTTGGCGATGATACCGTTTACCTGGAAAAATTCCTGGAGAACCCACGCCATGTCGAGGTTCAGGTATTAGCTGACGGCCAGGGTAACGCCATTCACCTAGGTGACCGTGACTGCTCCATGCAACGTCGCCACCAAAAAGTTGTAGAGGAAGCCCCCGCACCAGGCGTTAACGAAAAAGCTCGTCAGGATGTATTCCAGGCTTGTATTGATGCCTGCATCAACATGAACTACCGCGGTGCGGGTACTTTCGAGTTCCTGTATGAAGACGGTCGTTTCTACTTTATCGAAATGAACACGCGTGTGCAGGTTGAGCACCCGGTTTCAGAAATGATCACCGGCTTTGACATTATCAAAGAGCAGCTGCGCATCGCCGGCGGCGAAAAACTCAGCGTCACTCAAGATGACATCAAGTTTGCAGGCCACTCGATTGAGTGCCGTATTAATGCGGAAGATCCACAAAGCTTCCTGCCCTCTCCTGGCACCATTAATATGGTACATATGCCTGGGGGCACGGGTATCCGTGTAGATTCTCATATCTACAGCGGTTACCGAGTTCCACCTTACTACGATTCAATGATCGGCAAAATCATCTCCTACGGTGAAACCCGCGAGCTGGCGATTCTACGTATGCGCAACGCACTGGAAGAAATGATTATTGACGGCATCAGCACGAATATTGCGCTGCAAAAGCTGATCATGGATGACTCCCATTTCCAGGATGGCGGCACCAATATCCATTACCTGGAAAAGAAACTGGGGCTTTAATAGCGAACTCCCCGTTTCACCAAGGCAGCCAATCGGCTGCCTTGTTTTTTTGCGCGATAAAAAGAGAACAGAGCATGCACTGGATTCAAATCATCCTGGAAACCTCCCGTGAACAGACCGAGACACTGGAAGACGCCTTATTGGAGCAGGGCGCACTGTCCGTTACCTATGTGGACGCAGGCGACCAACCTCTATTTGAACCAGACCCAGGGGAAACGCCCCTCTGGGATGCCGTACGTCTGGTGGGTTTATTCCCCGCCGAAGCAGATATGCAGGCAGTCGTGGCCCAGCTAAAAAATCAATTGGGTGACCAGCTCCCCAAACATCGTACCGAGATTCTTGAGGACAAGGACTGGATCCGCGAATGGATGGATCAATTTCAACCTATGCAGTTTGGCGAGCGCCTTTGGATAGTACCCAGCTGGACGAAACCACCAGAGCCAGAAGCCGTTAATTTAATGCTCGATCCTGGCATGGCCTTTGGCACCGGTACCCACGCGACGACAGCGCTCTGCTTACAATGGCTCGACGCCCATTCACCACAGGGCTTATCGGTGATTGATTACGGTTGCGGCTCCGGCGTGCTTGGCATTGCCGCCCTGCTACTGGGGTGCGACTCAATGTGTGGTATTGATATCGATCCACAAGCGTTAATCGCCACCCATCAAAACGCTGAACAGAATGGCATTTCTAAGCATCAGTACCGCGTTTTTCTCCCGGCACAGGCACCACATGAAAGCGCCGACATGGTATTGGCGAATATCCTGGCAGGTCCGCTCATGAGCTTAGCTGACGATATTTCTTCACGCGTTAAACCCGGCGGCAAACTGGTGTTATCAGGCATTCTCAGCTCTCAAGCCCAGAATGTGATTGACGCCTACGCTCAAGACTTTGACTTTGAGCCTATCGCTGAACAGGATGGCTGGGTAAGGCTAGCAGGAACCAAACACCTTTAGTCAGACCGCTCAAATCTCAACTATAATGTCACACTATGACTGACGACTCTCTTCTCACCAAATGTCCGCACTGCCAAACACTGTTCCGTATTCAACAGGAGCATTTGGCGGCAGCTGGCGGCGAAGTGCGTTGTGGTGTCTGTTATAAAGTTTTCGACGCCGAAAGTGAGGGAGTCGCCTATAGTCAAGGAGAAGGCAGTCCCCGCGAAAAAACCTTTGCCAATAACGAAGGCGACAAAAATGGATCAAACGACAGCTTTTTTAACGATCATGAAGACATTATAGACACCTCCCCGGAACCAGAACCTGATCCCAAACAGGCACTGGCAGCCGCCAGCATCGACCAGATATACCAGGACGATGCGCCCTCTGCTGAAGACATCAGCCAGTTCAGCATCAATAGCACCGTCAATGACATTATCGCTAGCAATAATGTCAGCCACCAAAAACGCGCTTTTTTTAAATGGTCCGCGCTCAATGTGCTCGCTATTTGTACACTCTTTGCACAGTGGTTATTTTTTAACTTTGAGCATAACGCGCGATCACCACAGTGGCAGCCGCTGTACTCAGTCATTTGCCAAACATTAGGCTGCGAGCTACCTCCCTACCAGAACATCAAGGCTATAAAAACTGAACGACTGGCAATCAAATCTCACCCCGAGTACGCAAATGTGTTGATTGTTGACATGATTATCAGCAACACCGGCCCACAAAGCCAACCTCTGCCAGCTCTGGACATGACTTTTTCCAACCTGAATGGTTCACCACAGGCAAAACGGCTATTTAAACCACACGAGTACCTCGGCGAGCACCTGCAACAACTGCCTGTCATGCCGTCAAAGACCCCTATCCACCTCTCCTTTGCTATCCTTGATCCCGGCGGCGAAGCGGTCAATTACAGTGTTAATTTTTCTCCTGCATCCTGATTTAAATCATCACTAGCCCGTTAAAAGCACAAGAAGTTCTTTATCCAAACTGACGCTCGCGTTATTATTTCTGGCCGTAATTTTATTCTTGCCTGTCGTGCAGCGTCTCGCGCGGCAGAAGGACAACAGTCACAAATCTCGTGTTAACTATCGGCCCCTATACATTAAGCTCACCGACAGTGCTGGCGCCTATGGCTGGCGTGACGGATAGACCCTATCGCGCACTTTGCCGCCACTATGGTGCAGGATTAGCGGTATCTGAAATGGTCACCAGCGACCAAAGCCTATGGCATACCCGCAAATCCCAGCAGCGCCTCGACCATGCCGGAGAGCAAACACCGCGCTCCGTGCAGATTGCCGGCTCTGACCCCAAAATGATGGCCGCCGCAGCGGTTGCTAATGTTGAAAATGGTGCACAAATCATCGACATCAACATGGGTTGCCCGGCTAAAAAAGTCTGCAATAAAGCGGCTGGTTCGGCGTTATTACGCGATGAAAAACTGGTAAGTCAAATACTGGAAGCGGTGGTAGCGGCAGTTGATGTGCCCGTGACCCTAAAAATCCGCACGGGCTGGTGCCCAGATAGTCGCAACGCATTAACCATTGCCAACATCGCCGAACAAAGCGGCATTCAAGCGCTCACCATTCATGGCCGCACACGGGCCTGTCGTTATAATGGCGAAGCTGAATACGACACCATCGCCGCTGTTGTCCAGCAAAGCAGGATCCCCATCATCGCCAACGGCGATATCACTACAGCAAACAAAGCACACTGGGTGATGCAACGCACTGGTGCTAATGCGATTATGATTGGTCGCGGCGCCCAGGGTACACCTTGGATTTTTGCCGAAATCAATCATTTTCTAAACACGGGCGAAAAACTGGCAAAGCCTACGATTGCTGAGTTAGGAGAAATCGTTAGTCAGCACATTGCTACACTACACTCATTTTATGGGGACTTTCTAGGCCCCCGCATCGCTCGCAAACATATGGGCTGGTATTTACAGCACTTATCCAATGCCAGCAGCGTGCGCAAAAGCTTTAACCAGCTTGAGCACTGTAATGAACAGTTAGACTTTATTAACACTTACTTCCAGTCATTGGATGGAAACACTCGACTGGCAGCTTGAATGGATGCCCCATGGACTCTCTAATCAATGGATCATAAAGACAATAAAAAATTCGTCGCAAACATTGAGCAGCACACCCTCAAGGAATGCGTACACGCCGCAATTGACAAATTTTTTGACCACCTGGATGGCCAGCCTGCGGCTGACCTTTACGACATGGTCATGGCAGAAGTAGAAGAACCGTTGCTGCAAGTGGTGATGAAACACGCCCGCGATAACCAGTCCAAGGCGGCAGCCATTCTTGGTCTTAACCGCGGCACACTGCGTAAAAAGTTAAAGCAATACGATATGCTGTAGTTGAAATCACAGCGCTTAACCGGCATTAATAACCAATCGACAACCCAGCGTTAAGCTTGGGTATGTCACATCAACAACTTACAAAACTCCAACGCCACCGGATCGGCCCACAAGCAAGAGGATTTAACACATCATGACGGACATTCGCACTATCCGCCGCGCGCTTATCAGCGTTTCAGATAAATCAGGTATTGTACAGTTTGCTAAGGGCCTCACCGATCACGGTGTGGAACTACTATCCACTGGCGGAACCTACAAACTGCTGAAAGAAAATGGCGTTGCAGTGATTGAGGTGTCCGATTACACCGGCTTTGCGGAGATGATGGCTGGCCGTGTTAAAACATTGCACCCCAAAATTCACGGCGGCATTTTAGGCCGTCGCGGTATTGACGATGACGTAATGTCTAGCAATGACATTCCTCCCATCGACATGGTGATTGTTAACCTCTACCCCTTTCAAGAAACCGTTGCCAACCCGGACTGCGATTTGGCAACCGCCATCGAAAACATCGATATTGGTGGCCCCACCATGGTGCGAGCCGCCGCTAAAAACCATGCTGACGTCAGCATTATTGTCAACGCCAGCGACTACGACGCCGTGCTCAACGAAATGAATGACAATAATGGCGGCCTCAGTCACGCATCACGCTTTGACCTGGCGGTTAAAGCCTTTGAACACACGGCCCAGTACGATGGCGCAATTGCCAACTACCTGGGATGCCGTTTGGGCGAAGGGGTTAACAGCTTTCCGCGTACCCTCAATAGCCAGTACATCAAAGTACAGGATATGCGTTATGGCGAAAACCCTCACCAGCGCGCCGCCTTTTATACCGAAGCAAACCCCGCGGAGGCGAGCGTCTCAACGGCTACTCAACTTCAGGGCAAAGAGCTGTCCTTTAATAATGTTGCAGACACCGATACCGCGCTGGAATGTGTTAAACCCTTTGCCGAGCCGGCTTGCGTTATCGTCAAACACGCCAACCCATGTGGCGTTGCACTGGGCGCCGATTTACTCGACGCCTATAATCAAGCCTATGCAACTGATCCAACCTCTGCCTTCGGTGGCATCATTGCCTTTAACCGCGAACTTGATGAAAGCACTGCAAAAGCTATTATTGAGCGCCAGTTTGTGGAGGTCATTATCGCCCCGACCATTAGCCGCGAAGCTCGCGAAGCACTGGCAACTAAAAGTAATGTGCGCGTTTTAACCTGCGGCAACTGGGATACTCGCATCCCCAGTTTTGATTTCAAACGGGTTAAAGGTGGCCTGCTGGTTCAGGACACGGACATGGGCATGGTTAACGAAGATGAGCTGAAAGTAGTTACCGACCGCACACCCACCGAGGAAGAACTGGCTGACCTGTTGTTTGCCTGGGAAGTCGCCAAATTCGTTAAATCCAATGCTATCGTTTACGCCCGCAACGGCCGTACCATCGGTGTAGGCGCTGGCCAAATGAGCCGTGTTTACAGTGCAAAAATTGCCGGCATTAAAGCGCAGGACGAAAACCTGGTGGTTGAAGGCTCCGTCATGGCTTCCGATGCCTTCTTCCCGTTCCGTGACGGCATTGATGCGGCTGCGGCTGCAGGCATCACCGCGGTAATTCATCCCGGCGGCTCAATGCGTGACGAAGAGGTCATCGCAGCAGCCAACGAACACGGTATTGCCATGGTATTTACTGGCATGCGCCACTTCCGTCACTAAGCGGCAGCCAGACAAAAAAGGGCGCCTAATGCGAGTTAGGCGCCCTTTTTTTATTCGTTCTTTGCGTTCTTTTTCTCAGAATGAATTATGCAGCTAAATTCTCAAACCGCCATCCAGCTCCAAAATCCGTCCTGAAAAATAACCGTTTTCAATAATAAAGCGCGCACTACGGGCAACCTCCGCCGCCGCCCCCAAACGTTTAATCGGTACAGCCTCAACCAAGCGCTCCAGCGCTTCGGGCTTCATACCGCCAGTCATGGCCGTCTCAATCACGCCCGGCGCAATTCCGCCAACACGAATGCCATAACGTCCCAATTCACGCGCCCAGGTAACAACCAAGCTAGCTACCCCAGCCTTGCTCGCAGAATAATTGCTCTGCCCCATATTTCCAGCCTTGGAAATACTGGCAATATTAATAATAACGCCATTATCAGCACCACCCTGCGCTTGGGTTGCCATCAGTGCCGCCGCTTCCCGACCACATAAAAAGGTCCCTGTGAGATTCACATCAATCACTGACTGCCACTGACTCAGGCTCATTTTTTCTTTTAATTCGCCGTCTTTCACTTTAACCAGCATGCCGTCGCGCAATAACCCGGCATTATTAATCAAACCGTGCAGAGCGCCAAAATCCTCTGCAATACTTTTAAACACCCTTTCCACTGCCTCTTCATCGGTCACATTGGCACCGTAGGCTTTTACACTTAGCGTCCCGAAACCCTTTCGCTCAGCCACTTCGTTACAATGAGCAATTGTTTCAGTCAGCATTTGCGCATCCAAGTCAATCAGCGCCAATTGCGCCCCCGCAGCAGCCAATTCCATTGCCATTGCCTGTCCTAAGCCTTGAGCAGCCCCGGTAATCGCAAAAACCTTCTCACGTATTTCCATCTTTTTACTCCAATTCGCGTGTTCAGCCAAAACGGCAAACGCACGTGGCAACCACCACCTGCAAAAATCTCTATTGTTTGGCGGAAGATTAATAAGAAAAGGGCTGCCATTGGACTCGATTGGTACATCGCATCGAAGTCAGCAACCCTTGTCTTTTCAGGGGATAATCAAACGAGGCAGATATTACTTAGTGGCTTTGGTTGCCGTCGCAGCGGCTTTTTGGCCGTTTTCAAAGAACTCTTTAACGGTTGCGCCAGTTTTTTCCTGTACATCTGCAAACAGGTTTTGAGCGTCTTTAGTGGCATTAACCATTTTCACCTGCACACTTTCAACAAACGACTTCTGCGCTTCAAACATACCGATAACATCTTTTTGGGCGCCCAGCGTTTCTGTGTAAGCAATGCTGTCGTTCAGCACGTCGCTGAACAGTTTAGTTTGCTGCTGAGCCAATTGCTCCAACACTTTTGCGTTGGTGGCAAACATCGAATTAACTGGTTTCATTGTGTTTTCAAATTGCTCTGTCATTTTTTCAAACATGGGAAAATTCCTTTAATTCATTTACAAGAAGTCCAAACACTCCAAAATTGCTGCATCGCAGCAATTTACATATAAAATGATATAAAAGGATTATGACAACATAAAGACAATATATGCTGCATCGCAACAATAATAACAAAATCGAAACCAACGCTAGAAAAGCTTACTTTTCCCCATCGCTATCGGAAGACGTGTGTTCGGACTCAGCCCCTCTATTTGCAAAGCGGTTCCAGGCATCCATATTTTGCTCCACCATTTTGCCAAATACACTCAGAGGGCCTGCGTCGACCAGATTTTTCATCATTCCTTGCAGGGCATCCTGCTGCCCCAGAAAATGGGCCATGCTTTGTTCCAGATACTGCGGCACAAAACTTTGCATGTCACTGCCGTAAAAGCGAATCAGCTGTTTAAGCAGCGTATTGGTTAATAGCGACTGTGTCTGGGAAGTCTCAGCCTCACTGATAATTTGCAGCAGGATACTTTTGGTTAAATTTTCCCCACTCTTTGAATCAAGCACAACAAAATCACGGTGCTCCGTGATTAACTGCCGAATATATTCCAGATTGACGTACTTGCTTTGACTGGTGTCATACAGACGTCGATTGGGGTACTTTTTAATGACAAGCGGTTCGGTCGTATTCAAGCTGGCCTCAATTAAATAGCAATAATTTAGGCCAGTATAACGCTTTTCAAATTCGAGCACTGCGTATCATCGCCTCGTCAGGGCATTCTATATTCGGCGTTTCACATAACTACCGGGGGCCGCTTCTAGCACCGGAAACTGCTTTTTACTGCCCACCCGCCGAGCCATGACCTGTTTATCCGCCTGCTTCTGAGCCCAATCAAACCAATCCGTCCACCAGGATCCCTCATGCTCCTGCGCGCCCTCCAACCATTCTTCGGCATAGTGTGGCAACTGCGGATTAGTGCAGTAACCATACTTATCGCTGCCATCGGGGTTAATGACACCCGCCAGGTGTCCTGAGCCCGCCAACACAAAACGGGGCTCGCCACTCACTAGCTGCGTCCCCTTGTATGACGCATCCCATAACACAATATGATCTGACCGGGTGGCTAAAAAATAAACCGGCACCTCAATCTGTGATAAATCAATTGGTGTGCCTTGAATAACAAAGCTACCCGCCTCTCTCAACCGATTATGGCGATAGGTGTTATCGACATATTCAATATAATTAGCGGCCGGAATATGAGTGCTATCACCATTCCAGTAAAGAATATCAAAGGCCTCAGGGGTTTCACCCTTGAGGTAATTATTAATAAAGCTCGGCCAGAACAATTGGTTTTCTCGCAGCAGGCTGAAGCCCATCGCCAGCGTCCGCCCATCCATATAGCCCTGCGCCTGCACGCGCTGCTTTAACACCGCCCAGCTACTTTCGGATAAATAATGCCCCACTTCGCCCGGGTTGGAGAAATCCAGCAACGTGGTTAGCAACGTCAGCGTCGCCAGACTCTCTTTTCCCTGCGCCTTTAAATAGGCCGCGGCCAAAGAAGACAGGGTCCCGCCCACGCAGTAGCCCATCAAGTGCGCTTTTTTTATACCGGTAATTTTTGCAACCACATCCAGCGCCTCGACCGGCCCCTGTAGTACATAATCACCGAACCCTTTATGCGCCAATTCTTCATCCGGGTTGACCCAGGAAATCATAAACACCGTAAAGCCTTTGCTGACCAGCCAACGCACCAGCGATTTCTTTTCATCCAAATCCAGTACGTAATACTTATTAATGTAGGGTGGCGTAATCAAAACCGGCGTCTGGAACACCTTGGTTGTCGTCGGCGCATACTGAATCAACTGCATGATGTCATTTTGATAGACCACACTGCCTGGCGTCATTGCCAGATTTTCACCAACGGCAAAAGCCGATTCATCTGTCTGCGTCATCCTTAACCCCGGTTGCGGGCTTTGCTGCAAATCCCTGAGCAGGTTTCCCATGCCGGCTTTCAGGTTTTCTCCCTGTGAGTCACAGGTTTGCCGATAGACCTCAGGATTACCAAACAACGTATTCGTCGGACTAAGCGCATTACTGTACTGGCGCGCAAAAAACTTCAGCGCTTCACTCTGCTCACTGACATCCAAGACCATACTATCAATAGTATCGTGTAACAGATTGCTATTAAGCAGATAGGATTGCTTTATAAAGCTGTAAAATGGATTCTCTGACCAGTCCCGATGCTTGAAACGACGATCATGTTGAGCCTCCATAATCACCGTATCAGCAGGCTCACCCAACATGGCCCGGCTAACCGACTGCCACAAATCAGACTGTTTCTGCAGATAAGATAGCTGGGCCTGAATAAGCTTTTCGAGATCGACACTCGCTGATAGCGGCACTTCACTCGCAGCATTCAGGCTCAGGAACGTTTCTCCTTTACCGCCTTCTGAATCCCAGTG
>LUKI01000066.1 GCA_001593685.1 Gammaproteobacteria bacterium F7 | reverse complement strand
GCACGGCCAGAAGGCGATGATCTGTAAAGGTGGTTTTCATGGTTTGGGTAATACCCGTTTTAAATCCAGTGTTAACCGCACGCCTCGTCAAACCACCAATGGCACACCGGGTGAGATTCGTAATATCCGCCTTGAGCTGAAGGTGATGGCTGATGTTGGATTGCTGGGCTTGCCTAATGCCGGTAAATCGACGTTTATTCGATCTGTGTCGGCGGCGAAGCCAAAAGTGGCTAACTACCCTTTTACCACGCTGGTTCCAAACTTGGGTGTTGTCAGTTTGAGTAAGCATCGCAGCTTTGTGATTGCTGATATTCCGGGCATTATCGAAGGCGCAGCTGAGGGTGCAGGGCTGGGTTTCCAGTTCCTTAAGCACGTTTCGCGTACCCGTTTGCTGTTGCACATTGTCGATATGGCACCCTATGACGACACAGATCCTGCGGACTCGGTACGTTGTATCAGTGAAGAAATGGAAAAATTCAGCCCAACGCTGGCCAAACGTGATCGCTGGCTGGTGTTGAATAAGCTGGATATGGTGCCAGAGGAAGAGCGAGAGCAGCGCTGTCAGGATGTGCTGGACTCCCTGCAGTGGGACGGTCCCGTTTTTCGTGTCTCTGCGATCAAGGGCGAAGGTACGGAAGCGCTGTGTTACGAGGTTATGAGTTACATTGAAGAATGTAATCGAAATGAAGCTGAGAATCCCGAATTGGCTGAACAGGAGCGTCAACTGAAGGCTGATATGGAAGAGGAGGCTCGTGCCTGTATTCGCGCCCATTACGAAGCTCGCATGCGTCGTAAGCGAGGTGAGGCGGATGACGACGATGATGATTTTGATGATGACGACTATGATGTTGAAGTGGAGTACGTGCCCTAAAAGGCCGCTGAAAAGCTATCTGCGAGGATTCTGCCGCGTCGCCTAAGAACGTCTGATGTTGGTGAAATTTGTCTTAAAACACCCATAAAGCGGGGTGGACTCTGCTCATTGATAAGTGATCCCCCGCTTTGCGACAAATTTTGCTTTGTAGAACCTGTCACGAAAACACTTTTCCGTCGTCTGTAAGTTATAAGTGTGCCTGCAAATAATATGAGGTTTAGTGAGTGAGCCTGCAAAACGAATGGCAAAAAATTAGTAGATCGCGCCGCTGGGTGGTCAAAATTGGCAGTGCGTTGTTGACTGCTGATGGACAGGGGCTTGATACCGAATCCATCTCTGATTGGGTGGCGCAACTGGCCTGGTTGCGTCAGCAGGGTATTGAAATTGTATTAGTGTCATCGGGTTCTATTGCTGAAGGCATGACGCGACTGGGAATGAAAAAGCGCCCTCATGAGGTTCATCGATTGCAGGCGGCGGCAGCTGTTGGGCAGATGGGGTTGGTGCAGACCTACGAGTCCAATTTTCAGCGCTATCAAATGCACACGGCGCAGATTCTTTTGACCCATGATGACCTGTCCAGTCGACAGCGTTATCTCAACGCTCGAAGCACTATTCGTGAGCTGTTGAGCCTGGGGGTTATCCCGATTATTAACGAAAACGATACCATCGTCACCGATGAAATCCGTTTTGGCGATAACGACTCTCTCGGTGCGTTGGTCACTAATCTGGTTGAAGCGGATACGCTGGTGATTCTCACCGACCAACTTGGTTTGCACCGCAGCGACCCGCGTAAAAACCCTGATGCCCCGGTGGTTTCTGAAGCCTATGCGCACGATGATGAACTGACGGTCATGGCCGGCGGCAGCGCTGGTGCGTTGGGGCAGGGCGGTATGGCCACCAAGATTAATGCCGGCCGGCTGGCGGCGCGTTCCGGTGCCTGCACTATTATTGTTGGTGGTCGACAGCAGGATGTATTAAAGCGAATTTATCAGGGTGAGCACCTGGGTACGCTATTGGTGCCTGATCTTGAGAAGCAGGCAGCACGCAAGCAGTGGTTAGCAGGGCATCTGCAGGCCAAGGGCACGCTGGTGCTGGATGATGGTGCGGTGCGAGTGCTTAAACAAAAGGGGCGTAGTCTATTGTCGGTCGGTGTTGCCAGTGTGCGCGGTAACTTTGTGCGGGGTGATATGGTAACCCTTGAAAGTCAAAGTGGTGAGCGAGTGGCGCGTGGGCTGGTGAACTACAATAACGTCGAAGTGCAGAAAATTTGTGGTAAACCTAGTGATGAGATTGAAAATCTGCTCGGTTACGTCAGTGAGCCAGAATTGATCCATCGAGATAATTTGGTGGTGTTTTAAGTTTGTCATTTTGAACAGAGTGAGAAGCCTGTTTGCTGTTTAACTCAAAAGACTCTTCCCGCTTGGTTGGAATGACGTCTCCGGGAATCATTGTTGATAAGGAAAATCGCTAGGTTATGAGTGAGTTAAAGCAAAAAATTGCATTATTCATAGATGCTGATAATGCCCCTGCAGGGAAGTTTGATGATGTGCTTAGTGAGGTTGCCAAGTACGGTGTGGTTACAATCCGTAAAGCTTATGGTAATTGGAAGTCGCCTGCACTAAAGCTGTGGGAAGAGCTTTTGCATGAGTATGCAATCCAGCCTGTGCAGCAATACGATTTGACGAAAGGGAAGAACGCATCGGATATTGCCTTGGTGATTGATGCCATGGATGTGATGTACACAAAGCAAATTGATGTCATGTGTTTTGTATCCTCTGATAGTGATTTTACCCCAATGGTTACTCGGGCTTTAGCTGAGGGAAAAGTTGTACTTGGTTTTGGTGAAAGGAAAACACCGCTACCCTTTGTAAACGCCTGTTCAAAATTTCTGTTTTTGGATCGAGAAAAGACAGAAGAAAAAAGTAGCGCTAAGCCCAAAAGCATTAAGTCGGATACAAAGTTAATTAACCTGTTACGACAGGCTATTGAAGCAACCGAAGATGATGATGGTTGGGCGGAGCTTGGTCCCGTTGGTTCTCATATCTCGAATAAAACTTCATTCGATACCCGAAATTATGGCTTTAAGAATTTAAGCGGTTTGTTTAAAGCGATAGATTTGTTTGAGCTAAAGCGCGGTGCGGGAAATTCTTATTTGGTGCGGGATGTTCGTAAGAAATAGTGTTTGCAGGTGGTTTCGGGCAGACGTAAAAAAACCGGCAGTAGCCGGTTTTTTTATAAATCAAAACTTCGGAACAGATTAAGCGGCTTTAAGCGCTTTAACCTTAGTGTTCAGACGGCTTTTCCAGCGTGAAGCTTTGTTCTTCTTGATGATGCCTTTATTGACCATGCTGTCAATTCTTGGCTGAGCTGCAACGTAAGCGGCTTGAGCAGCTTCGTAGTCACCAGCTTGAACAGAAGATAGAATTTTCTTAACAGATGTGCGCACCATGGAACGCAGGCTTGCGTTGTGAGCCCGACGTTTTACTGCTTGGCGTGCGCGTTTTTTAGATCCAGGGTTGTTTGCCACAGTTTGGCTCCTCGGTAAAAATTATTTAACTGGTTGAAATCGATTTTAAATTTCAGGGCGCGAACTATGCCCTGTCAATCGGTTGATGTCAAATACTTTGTGGCCTTGAGGCGCTGTTTTAGTGGTGGGTATTGTAGCGTTAATTGGGCTGTGCGAAGAAGGAGTTTTTTCGGGTCAGTAACGCATCCAGCGTTTTGCCGTCTGGTGAAAATATAACGATAACGCTATCATGCGGCAAACTCCTCAGTAGTGGACGTAATGCAAGACGACTCACCGAAAGCCGGAACTAATAAAAATACCCCAATCCTTAAAAAGGACTCAAAACTAAAGTCCACGGGAGTGGTGGGTGGTTGCACCATGCTGTCGCGCATTCTGGGGTTGGTGCGTGATATTGTGATTGCCCATTTTGTTGGTGCGTCAGCCAGCGCCGATGCTTTTTTTGTGGCCTTCAAGATTCCCAATTTTTTGCGCCGCCTGTTTGCCGAAGGCGCCTTTGCGCAGGCCTTTGTGCCGGTGTTGTCGGAATACCAGCAAAAGCGTGACCATGGTGCGGTGAAGTTGCTGGTTGACCATGTGGCCGGGACGCTGGGGTCGACGCTGATTCTGTTGACGGTGATGGGCGTTATTGCTGCACCGGTCATTGCGATGTTGTTCGCGCCAGGTTTTGTGCAGTTTGACGATAAAATGGCGCTCACCTCTGATCTGTTGCGCCTTACTTTCCCCTATTTGCTGCTGATATCGCTGACCGCTTTTGCGGGGTCGGTGTTAAATAGCTATGGGCGTTTTGCGGTGCCAGCGTTTACGCCTATCTTGCTGAATGTGTCGTTAATCAGCTGTGCGGTGTTTATGGCGCCACTGCTGGAAAACCCGGTGATGGCGCTTGGCTGGGGGGTGTTGATAGCGGGCTCTGTTCAGTTGCTGTTTCAGTTGCCATTTCTTGCGCGACTACACCTGCTGCCTCGGCCGCGTGTGGACAGGAAACATGAGGGTGTGCGGCAAATTATTAAGTTGATGATTCCTGCGTTGTTCGGTGTGTCGGTCAGCCAGATCAACCTGCTGCTGGATACGGTTCTGGCCTCCTTTCTGCAAACGGGCAGTGTTTCCTGGTTATATTACTCCGATCGGCTGGTGGAGTTGCCGCTGGGTATTTTTGGTATTGCTATCGCCACGGTGATATTGCCGAGTCTGTCACGCCAGCATGTCAGTGCATCCGCGGAGCAGTTTCGTGCCACGTTGGATTGGGCGTTACGGTTAGTGTGCTTATTGGCTTTGCCGGCTGCGCTGGCATTGTTTGTGTTGGCGGAGCCGCTGATTACCACGTTGTTTCAATACGGCGCTATGACAGCGCAGGACGTTGAGATGGCAGCAATGAGTCTGCGGGCTTACTCTGTGGGGCTTCTGGCCTTTATGTTAATTAAAGTGTTGGCGCCTGGCTATTATTCTCGCCAGGATACCAAGACCCCCGTCAAAATTGGTATCTGGGCAATGGTTGCCAACATGGTGATGAATTTGATTTTGATTTGGCCGCTACAGCATGCAGGGTTGGCATTGGCAACTTCGTTGTCGGCCTTTTTGAATGCGGGTTTATTATTTGTTGGCTTGTATCGATTGGGGGTGTATCGGCCGTTGCCTGGTTGGGGGTTGATGGCGTTGCGGTTGGTGCTGGCTAATGCAGCGATGGTGCTGTTGATTCTGTGGCTTGGTGCCGGCTCCGAGAATTGGGCTGAATGGACGGTTTGGCAGCGTGCCTGGCAGTTGGCGATTCTCTGTGTGGCTGGCGGCTCGGTTTACTTTGTTATGCTGGTTCTATCGGGCCTTCGCCTGCGGCATTTGCGCCACTAATTCCCTGATTTGCCGCCGAAAAACCATATTCGCATTCAAGTGGATAGGCTATAATCGCGCCTTTGCGAGTCAAGCGCTCAAACCATTTATGTAAAGAGCCTATGGAACTGATCAGAGGACTGCACAATTTAGACGCCTATCGGCGTAAGTTTCCGGCGCAGCAATGTGTACTGACCATTGGTAATTTTGATGGTGTGCATTGTGGGCACCAGATGATATTGCGTCAGTTGCGAGAAAAAGCGGACGAGTTAAACCTGCCAGCGACAGTGATGGTTTTCGAGCCGCAGCCATTGGAGTTTTTTGCCGGTCAAGGTGCACCTGCACGCTTAACACCATTTCGTGAAAAGGTACGCCTGCTGTCTGAGGCCGGTGTTGATACGGTGATTTGCCTGCATTTTACCGATGAGCTGCGACGACAATCTGCCAGTGATTTTGTGAAGGATATTCTGGTAGGTAGTCTTGGTGTTAAGTATTTGATCGTTGGTGACGACTTTCGTTTTGGCCGTAAGCAGAGCGGCGATTTTCAAATGTTGAAGCAGGCGGGAGAGCAGTTTGGTTTTGGTGTCACCAATACTCATACACTGGTGATGAATGGCCAGCGCGTCAGTAGTACGGCGGTACGCGATGCGCTTAACAGCAGTGATTTTTATCTCGCAGAGCAGTTGTTGGCACGCCCCTATTCTATTTCCGGGCGAGTCATGTATGGGCAACAGCTGGGCCGTACCATTGGTGTACCTACGGCTAACCTAGCGCTGAAGGGCAAGAAAGCACCGTTAGTTGGTGTGTTTGCTGTTGAGGTGGCTGGGCTGGAAGAAAGCAAGCTGGTACAGGGCGTTGCCAATGTGGGCGTGCGCCCAACGGTTGGCGGCAAGGTGCCGGTGCTGGAAGTACATCTGTTTAACTTTAATCGCTCGATTTACGGGGAGCACATCCGAGTGGTGTTCCGCAAGAAAATCCGCGATGAACAAAAGTTTGATGGGCTGGAGGCGTTGAAAAAGCAAATTCAGCTGGATATAGAAAGTGCCCGACGACATTTTGGTGCAGGCTGACCAAGGCTGTACAGTAAACAACCCAATTGATCTAATTCAAAGAATTTGTTGAAACGACATGAGTGAATATAAAGCAACCCTGAACCTGCCAAAAACGGCGTTTTCCATGAAGGCGAACCTGTCCCAGCGCGAGCCACAGATGCTCAAGCGCTGGACTAAAGATGGTCTGTACGAAAAAATTCGTGCCGCCCGCGCAGGCTGTGAAAAATTTATCCTGCATGATGGCCCTCCCTACGCCAACGGTGATATTCACATTGGACATGCCGTTAACAAAATCCTCAAGGACATTGTCATTAAATCCAAAACCCTGAGCGGTTTTGATGCGCCTTACGTGCCGGGCTGGGATTGTCATGGTCTGCCGATTGAGCACAAGGTCGAGACTAAAATCGGTAAAGCTGGCAATAAGGTAGATTACAAAACATTCCGCCAGAAATGCCGTGAATACGCGCGTAAACAGGTCAATGGTCAACGAGAAGATTTCATTCGCCTTGGTGTGCTAGGTGAGTGGCAAAACCCTTACCTGACCATGGACTTTGAGGTGGAAGCCAATATTGTTCGTGCACTGGGTAAAGTGGTTGAAAACGGCCACCTGCATCGTGGCTTTAAGCCGGTTTACTGGAGTGTTGTTGGTGCTTCCGCCTTGGCTGAAGCCGAAGTGGAATATCAGGATAAAACCTCTTTCTCCATTGATGTCCGTTTCCCGGTTGCTGATGAGACGGCATTTCTGGATGCGGCAAATTGTGGTGCTGGTGATGGCCCGCTGAGCGTTGTGATCTGGACGACGACGCCTTGGACCTTACCTTCTAACCAGGCCGTATCGCTAAATGCCGAGCTGGATTATGTCGTCATTCAATGTGAGAGCGAGACTGGAACTGAGCGATTGGTACTGGCTGAAGGCTTGATGGAAGGTGTTTTGCAGCGTAGCGGTATTGAAAACCATGAAGTGATTGGTCGATTTAAAGGCGCGGCGCTGGAAGGCTTGAAACTTCAGCACCCGTTCTATGATCGCCAGGTACCTGTTTTGCTGGGCGACCACGTGACATTAGATGCCGGTACCGGTGCTGTTCACACCGCTCCTGATCATGGTGCGGATGACTTTGTCGTCGGACAGAAGTATGGCATTGGCACGCTGAACCTGGTGAATGAGCATGGTATTTTCCGTGATAGCACCGAACTGTTTGCCGGTGAGCATGTGTATAAAGTCGACCCGCTGGTGGTTGAGGTCTTAAAAGAGCGTG
The DNA here is from genome assembly GCA_001593685.1 of Gammaproteobacteria bacterium F7. GTDB lineage: Bacteria > Pseudomonadota > Gammaproteobacteria > Pseudomonadales > IMCC2047 > IMCC2047. The sequence continues at coordinate 5,104 of LUKI01000066.1, read as the reverse complement.
GCCGTCTGTTGTGTGAAGATAAAATCACTCACAGTTTTCCACACTGCTGGCGTACAAAAACACCGCTGATTTTCCGTGCTACACCGCAGTGGTTTGTGAGCATGACGCAGAATAACTTGCTGGCGGATGTGAAAAGCGCAGTTAACGATATTCGCTGGGAGCCCAGCTGGGGGCGTGCCCGTATCGACAGCATGTTGGATAGCAGCCCGGATTGGTGTATCTCACGCCAACGCACCTGGGGTGTACCCATTACGCTGTTTGTTCATAGTGAAACTTTAGCCTTGCATCCCGAAACATCGCGACTGTTTGAAGAAGTGGCCCAACGTATTGAAAAAGAGGGTATGGATGCCTGGTTTGATCTTGATGCCAAAGAACTGCTCGGTGACGAAGCGGATCAATATATCAAGATTACTGATACGCTGGATGTGTGGTTTGATTCTGGTGTGACGCATTACTCTGTACTGCGACAGCGCGAGGTTCTTCAGTTTCCGGCTGATTTATACCTTGAAGGCTCTGACCAGCACCGCGGCTGGTTCCAGTCCTCGTTGAAAACCTCGATGGCGATCAATGGCTGCGCACCCTATAAAACTGTGCTGACGCACGGTTTTGTGGTGGATGCTAACGGCCACAAGATGTCCAAATCGAAGGGCAATGTAATGTCGCCTCAGAAGGTGGCCAATGATTTGGGGGCGGATATTTTGCGCCTGTGGGTTGCGGCGACCGACTTCAGTGGTGAGATGAGTGTATCTGATGAAATTCTTAAACGTTCCGCGGACTCTTATCGACGTATTCGTAATACTGCGCGTTTCTTCCTGTCGAACCTGAATGGTTTTGATCCGGCGACAGACTTGGTGCCGGTTGACGATATGCTGGCGCTGGATCGCTGGGCGCTTGATCGTGCGGCGCAGTTACAGGACGAAATTATCGATGCCTACGATAATTATCACTTCCACCAGATTTATCAGAAGCTGCATAACTTCTGTGTGGTCGACATGGGTGGTTTCTATCTGGATATCATTAAAGATCGACAGTATACGGCGAAGTCTGATGGCATTGCCCGTCGTTCCGCTCAGACAGCCCTGTATCATTTATCAGAAGCGTTTGTACGCTGGATTGCGCCGATTCTCAGTTTTACAGCCGATGAAATCTGGGATCAGATTCCCGGTGAACACCGCGACCCCGTTTGGATTGCGCACTGGTATGAGCAGCTTCCACGTCTTGAGGGCGGACAATTTAGTTCAGCGGACTGGCAGCAAATTATGGGTGTCAAAACCGCCGTTAACAAAGTGCTGGAAGCCGCTCGATCCGCTGGAGATGTCGGCTCGAGCCTGGATGCTGAGGTGACCTTGCACTGCGCACCGGAACTGAAAGCGCTGCTGGATCAGTTAGGCGATGAGCTACGTTTTGTACTGATCACCTCCGGGGCTGAGGTTGTTGATGGTAGTGAGCAGGGTGAAGAAACCGACGTTGAGGGCTTACGTGTTGCCATCAAGGTTTCCGAACATGAAAAATGTGATCGTTGTTGGCATCGCCGTGAAGACGTGGGCGCCAATGCTGAGCATCCGCTGCTGTGTGGGCGCTGCGTAGAAAACATTGCTGGTGACGGCGAAGTTCGTCAGTTTGCATAGGGTGTTGAAAGTGCGTGGAAAGTTGATCTGGCTATGGCTTAGTGTTGTGGTTGTTGGGCTGGATCAGCTGACTAAATACTTGGCAAGCGCCAATTTAGAGTATGGCCGCCCGGTTGAGTTGTTGCCAGTGTTTGATTTAACTTTGCTACATAATACTGGCGCGGCGTTTAGTTTTTTAGCCGGAGCGGGTGGCTGGCAACGCTGGTTGTTTGCCCTGTTAGCGGCGGTTGTCAGTATTGTGCTGGTGGTGTGGTTAAAACGCCTTAAGGCACATGAAACTTGGCTTGCCATTGCGTTGGCACTTGTACTGGGCGGCGCGCTGGGCAACCTCTATGACCGCGTTGTGTTAGGCTATGTGGTTGACTTTATTTCGGTTCATTATCAGCGCTATTATTTCCCGGCCTTTAATTTGGCGGACTCAGGGATTACAGTCGGCGCCATTATGTTAATTATTGATACGCTTTGGTTTTCACGACGCTCTGTAGCGGAAGGCCCAGCATCAGGAAAAGAAAATGAGTGATATTAATCTGGCCGTTGGTGCCGGTACGCAGGTAACACTGCATTTTGCATTAAAACTGTCTAATGGTGATTTAATCGATTCTACCTTTGATAAAGACGCCGCTGTTTTTGTTGTCGGTGACGGCCAGCTGTTGCCGGGTTTCGAAGAGCAATTAATTGGCCTGGTGGCCGGTGAAGAAAAGAGTTTTAACATTCCGCCGGAAAAAGGTTTTGGTCAACCTAATCCAAATAATCGTCAAATCATGTCGGTAGATATGTTCAGCCCGGAGATGGAGTTGAGTGAAGGGTTGATGGTGTCCTTTGCTGACGCTAATAAGCAGGAATTACCCGGGGTGATTGTGGCGATTGATGAAGGCAAAGTTGAGGTGGATTTTAACCACCCATTGGCGGGTAAAGATATTACCTTCGACGTGAAAATTCTTGCCGTTGAGCCGGTTAAGCTGGACGGTTAACGCCCTATGCCTGCCATGACGATTAAACTTGCCAACCCTCGTGGCTTTTGCGCCGGGGTTGACCGCGCCATTGAAATTGTTAATCGCGCATTAAACATCTTCGGCGCGCCGGTATATGTGCGCCATGAAGTGGTGCATAACCGTTACGTGGTGGACGACCTTCGTAATCGTGGTGCGGTATTTGTCGAAGAGCTTGATGAAGTACCCGATGATGCGCTGGTTATTTTCAGTGCCCATGGCGTTTCGCAGGCGGTGCAGCAGGAAGCCCAAAAGCGTGGCCTAAAAGTATTTGATGCTACCTGCCCGCTGGTAACTAAAGTGCACATGGAGGTCACCAAATTCAGCCGTGCCGGGCAAGAGTGTATTTTGATTGGTCATGCCGGACACCCAGAGGTGGAAGGTACGATGGGGCAGTACGATAGCAGTGCTGGCGGTGAAATGTATTTGGTACAGGATGTTGCCGGAGTTGCAGAGTTGCCGGTCAAAAATGCTGAGCACCTGGCCTTTGTGACTCAAACGACGCTGTCGGTCGATGATACGGCTGATATTATTGATGCCCTGCGGGCACGTTTTCCAAAAATTGAAGGGCCTCGTAAGGATGATATCTGTTACGCCACTCAAAACCGTCAGGATGCGGTAAAAGTGCTAGCGGATGAATCAGACGTTGTGTTGGTGGTGGGGGCGGCGAACAGCTCCAACTCTAACCGACTGCGAGAATTATCTGATCGCTTGGGAACGCCGGCTTATCTGATTAATGATGCCACAGAAATTGAGCCGCAATGGTTTGATGGTGTCTCTCAAATTGGTGTGACGGCTGGCGCGTCAGCACCACAAATTTTGGTGGATCAGGTAATTGAGCGTTTGCAGGCGCTTGGCGCTATGGCTCCCGAGGAATTGGCTGGACGCGAAGAAAATATTACCTTCAGTTTACCTAAAGAGTTACGTTTAAAGCCAGTTGGTTAAGCCGATTGGCTATGCGTCGATTTCCTCATAGCAATCGACGGTAAAGCGTGGCGAGCAAATTGCCAGAAAGATTAAATTCTCCGACCCCGTATTGGTGATTCTTTGTCGACACATAGCAGGAATTATCACTGCATCGCCGGGATGAACTGATTTAGCGGGCAAATCGCCCACCTCAACCAAGCCTGTACCACTGATGATGACATAACGCTCAACTGTACCCTTGAGCCGGTGCCAGGCTGTGGTGACACCGGGTTCTACTCTAGCACGCGCAATTGATACGACAGGATCATTCGAGGTGTTGCTTAATTCGGTGATAAAGCACTTTTCTTCGGTGTGAAACTCATCACTCAGGTTCAGTTTGCGAACGTCTGCTTTCATTGCGGGTTACTCAATGCCGAATTTTTTTAGTCGATGGCGAATCTGGCGGAAGGATATGCCCAGCTTTTCTGCCGCGGCGGTACGGTTCCAACGGGTTTCCTCCAGTGCTTTGAGAATGGCCTGTTTTTCAATTTCTTCCAGGTAGTTGTCTAACGAGCCGCTATCGTGGCTGGGGGCACTAGTCGTTACGGGCGCAGGCGCAGGCGCAGTAGCAGTAGTTTCAGTTTCGATAGCTGTGTTGGGCGGAGCGGCAACTTCGGTTGGTCGCAGCTGTAAATCATCACTATCAATAACATTATTTTCACAGAGGGTGTAGGCGCGCTCGAGGGTGTTTTCCAGTTCACGTACGTTACCGGGGAAAGTGTAATTTTGCAGGGTAGCCAATGCAGCAGGGCTGAGTTGTGCGGCAGGTGTGCCGTTGGACTGTCCCAGCTTTTCAAGGAAAAAGTCCGCCAGTAGGGCAATGTCTTCCTGCCGCTCGCGCAGACTAGGCACGTTAATTTCAATGACGTTGATGCGATAGAACATATCCTGCCGGAAGTTGCCATTTTTCACTTCCTTGGCCAGGTCTTTATGGGTAGCGCTGAGAATGCGTACGTCCAGGGCTTCTTCATGCTGCGAGCCAATCGGGCGGACGGTTTTTTCCTGAATGGTGCGCAGTAGTTTGACCTGCATGTGCAGTGGTAAATCAGCGACTTCATCAAGAAAAAGTGTACCGCCCTGAGCACTTTGGAAAAGACCCGTTTTATCGGTGACAGCGCCGGTGAAACTGCCCTTTTTATGACCAAAGAATTCACTTTCCATCAGTTCGGTAGGGATGGCTCCGCAGTTAACTGGCACAAAGGGTGCATCCGCACGCGGGCTGAGTTGATGAATCATGCGCGCGACTAACTCTTTGCCGGAGCCTGATTCACCACTGATATACACGGGAGCCTGACTGCGTGCTACTTTGCTGATCTGGCCGCGTAATTTATGAATGGCCGAGGATTGGCCGAGCAATTCCGTGGTTGTGTTTTTTGAGTCAACGGCTTCTTCTGTGTTGTTTTGCAGCTTCAGGGCTTGCTTTACCATGTCGCGTAGACGGGGCAGCTCTACAGGCTTCGAAACAAAATCAAAGGCGCCGAGTTTGAGGGCCTCGATGGCTGTGTCAATGCTGCCAAAGGC
>LUKI01000065.1 GCA_001593685.1 Gammaproteobacteria bacterium F7 | reverse complement strand
TGATCACGCTTTTTTTAATTATTTCGTTTAGCAAAGTCCGTAAACAGTGCGCTCAGTTTGAGGTTGAGAAAGCAATATTGAATGAGTCCGTTGAGCAGTTGCAATCTGAGCGACACGACTTGACCACTCAGTTGCATGATATTCAATTACAAAAGCAGCAGTCCGACACACGCCTAGAGGAAACCACCAAACAGACGGAGACCCTCTGGCAGCAGCTTAAAGACAATAGCCTGAAAACTGAAAAAACTCTTAAAGCTGAGCGTGAGCAGCAGGAAAGCAAGATGGATGCATTGCGTGCCGAGTGTGCTGAACTCCAGCAACAGCAGGCCCGCCTTGCGACAGAATTGAAAGAGCGTGATGCCAGCCATGCGCAACAGGTTAAGCAATTCGAAGAGCAGAAATTGGCGCTAGGTAAAGAGTTTGAAAACCTTGCCAATAAAATTTTCGAGGAAAAAGGTAAGCGCTTTTCCGAAACAAGCCAGAGCACCCTGGATCAGATGCTTAAGCCTTTTCGAGAGCAAATTGACGGATTCCAGAAACGCGTCAATCAGGTGCACGACGAAACGCTCAGGGGGAATGCGAGCCTGGATGCCGAGATTAAGAAATTACTCGATACCGGCCTGAAAATGAGCCAGGAGGCTAGTAACTTAACCTCCGCGCTCAAGGGTGACTCCCAGCAACGAGGTGCTTGGGGGGAAGCTCAGCTGGAGCGGACGCTTGAAATGAGTGGTTTGGTCGAGGAGGCGCATTACGAGAAGCAATCCTCTTTTAAGGATCAGGAAGGTAAGCAAAAATACACCGATTACATTATCAAGCTACCGGATAATAAGCAGATTATTATCGATAGTAAGGTTTCGCTTGTTGCCTATGAAAAGGCGGTGTCGGCCAGCTCGTCGGAAGAAGAACGGTTGGCGTTGGATGAGCATGCCCGGGCGGTTAAGGCGAAGATTGATGATCTCGCCAGTAAGGATTACACCAATTTGATTGGCATCCGTAGCCCCAGTTTTGTATTGATGTTTATTCCTGTGGAGCCGGCTTACATTGACGCGCTAAAGCACGATAAGAATCTGTTTGGTTACGGTTACGATAAAGGCATTGTGCTGGTTTCACACACGACGTTAATACCTATCCTGCGGACTGTGGCGAACCTGTGGATGATGGAGCGCAGTAATGCTGAGGCGCGGGAAATCAGCGATAAAGCGGGCGATATTTATAATCAGGTCTGTGTTGTTGCAGAGAACTTGCATAAGCTTGGCACTTCGCTTGGCGCGGCCAGTAATCACTATAACAGGACTGTTAATTCGATGATGGGGCAGCGAGGGCTGCACGGCAAGGTGGAGCGCTTCAGTACCTTGTCCAGCAAGGTCAGTAAAACAATGCCGGAGCTGGAACCCAGGCACATTGATTTTGAAAGTGATCGCTTAGCATTAATTGCCGAGCCGGTTCTTGAAAAAGAAGATAAGCCCGAATTAGTGGTTGAGCACCCGCTCGACTCTGAGCAGAGCGCTGAAAGCGAGATTAAAGCGAGCGACTAATTGTTGATATCGACGGTTTTTGCCCTGAATCACAGGGGCTGCGGTTGAATAGCGTCGTAGGATGAGCTCGAGAGAGCTTTGCGGAGTGGTTAGAAAATTCAACTGGCCCGGGGTATTTCCCCAGGCCGGGACTGCTCCGGGCCAGTTGATAAAGGGTCAATCAATAGTGGCTAATACTAGTCACGCATGTTTTTCTTTTGAGGGTCGTACATTGGCATGGCGGATACGGTAGCGGAGAAGCTTTGCCCTTCAGGCGTTCTCACCTCCAGTTCCGTACCAGGCTCGCTCAGCTCTGGCTTTACGTGCGCTAATGCGATGGATGCCTGCATGCGGTGTGAGTAACCAGGTGCGGTGATGACGCCGACTTCTTCACCATTGTGGAACAATGTGCTGTCTTCTGGTGCTGCGTCGTCAAGGTTGCAGAGCAGGCCAACCAGCTTAATTTTCTCCTGGCCCTTACTCGCCAGTGCTGCCTCTTTGCCGCGGAAATCTTTATTTTTGCCGACACACCAAGGCAGGTTGATTTCCCATGGGGTTGTGTTTTCGTTCATATCGTAAGGGTAGAACAATAGACCAAACTCGATACGCACCTTGTCCAGCGATGCGAAAGAAGCAGGCATGACTCCGGCGTCTTTACCCGCGTCCAGAATTTTGTCCCAGATTTCACAGATATTTTCACGGGCTGCATAGATTTCGTAACCGCGCTCACCTGAGAAGCCGGTACGAGAAATGATCACTTCGTGGCCCAGCATGGTGGTGGTTGTTTGACCGAAAACGCTCATGGGCTCGATGTCAGCTTCCACCAAAGGGTTTAAAACACCCAGTGCGGCAGGACCTTGCAGTGACATGGAAATAATGCTGTCGTCCAGGGATACGGTCGCATCTTTGCCTGCAGCGGATGCCTGCAGCATTTCGAGGCCTTCGCCGCCGCCGTGTACGACCATCCAGCCACGCTCGCCCATATTGTAGGCAATGGCATCGTCAGTCACTGTACCTTCTTCAGTCAGGATTAGAGAGTAAGCACACTTGTCGGTTCCTACGTTAGCCAGGTCTCGGCTACAGGTGTGCTCGACCACGGCTAAGGCGTCGGGGCCGCGAACCCAGGTTCGTTTTAAGCCGGCAATATCGGTGAGTGTTGCTCTTTCGCGGTAGGCATCGTGCTCGTCGCAAGGGTCTGAGCTGTAAGACCATGCGGTGCCTACACCGTTAAAATCTTCTAAGTCAGATCCTAGAGCGCGGTGGCGTGAGGCCAGCGGTGAATCAGGACGTTTAAATTGAGCCATTAGGTTTTCTCCTATTACTTTTGCGGCTTTATTGACTCGAGTTGTATTGGCTGACTGTTGAGGCTAGACCTTGGAGTACGCCAATCAATGTGAGACGTTCGCAAATGAATCCTTTAAAAAAGTCGAAAGGGCACTCTAATCCAGATTACGGAGGCTGTGTATAGGCCTAATAGCCATACTCCCTTGAGAGAACTCAGGGTATATCGTTAGGCTGTAAAGGTGGTTGTTAGTGGTATGGCGTTAATGCGGCTGACTTTTCGTGCGCAGCTATAAACAGGTTGAGCGGTTGTTCCGGGAGAGGTAGGCGAGGGTGGTTTCGTTGATCTGGTGTGGGTAATTATTTTTTGAGGAGATTTAAACCAGCTGGCCTGAGCGAACCCAGGCCAGTTGGTGACAGAAATCAAACAGCGTTATTGATTAGTCACGCATGTTTTTCTTCTGTGGATCGTACATAGGCATTGCAGTCACAGTGGCTGTGAAAGTTGTGCCGTCTTCTGCTTTTGCTTCCAGTTCTGTACCTGGCGCGTCCAGGCCTGGTTTAACGTGGCCCAGTGCAATAGAAGCGTTCATGCGGTGAGAGTAACCAGGGCAGTTGATAACGCCCACTTCTTCGCCGTTGCTGAACAGTTTAGACGCTTCTGGTGCCGCGTCATCCAGACCACAGATCAGGCCAACCAGCTTGATCTTCTCTTGGCCTTTCTTCGCCATACAGGCGTCTTTGCCACGGAAGTCTTTGTCTTTACCAACACACCAAGGCAGGTTGATTTCCCATGGAGTGGTGTTTTCGTTCATGTCGTATGGGTAGAACAGCAGACCGAACTCAAGACGTACTTTGTCCAGAGACGCAAAAGATGCTGGCATGATGCCTTTGTCTTTACCCGCTTCCAGAACGGCATCCCAAATTTCAGGCATGTTTTCGCGAGAAGCGTAGATTTCGTAACCGCGCTCACCCGAGAAACCAGTACGAGAGATGATGACTTCATGGCCCAGCATCGTTGTAGTTGTTTGGCCAAATACACCCATTGGGTCGATGTCAGCTTCAACCATTGGGTTGAGGATATCGATAGCCGCAGGGCCTTGCAGAGAGATAGAGTTGAAGCTGTCATCCAGCTCAACAGTAGCATCTTTGCCTTCAGCAGACGCTTGCAGCATTTCCATGCCTTCACCGCCGCCATGAACAACCATCCAGCCTTTGTCGCCCATGTTGTAAACGATAGCGTCGTCAGTCACGGTGCCTTCGTCAGTCAGGATTAGCGTGTAGGCACATTTGTCAGTACCAACATTGCTCAGAGTACGGCTACAGGTGTGGTCAACAACGGCAAATGCGTCAGGGCCACGAACCCATACTTTTTTCAGGCCAGATACGTCAGTCAGAGTAGCGCGCTCACGGTAAGCGTCGTGCTCGTCATTTGGACATGAGTTGTAGGACCATGCAGTGCCTACGCCGTTCCAGTCTTCCAGGTTTGAACCAAGTTCGCGGTGGCGAGAAGCCAGCGGTGAATCAGGGCGTTGAAATTGAGCCATAGTGTTCTCCGGTTACTTTTTATGTGTCAAAAATAGAGCCCGTCGATAATCAACAGGACATTAGAATTTATGTACTGATTTATGAAGGTGCTTAAGAAAGCATGCTTTGATTTGCACTTCAGGCCCGTACTCGACCACTGGTTATACCTTTCGGTATAACAGCCATGTGGGGGTTGTTTTTGGTAATTCAACCTATCAAATGGCTATCAAAATCTTTTTTAGAAAAAGACCGAACAGGTATTCTAAATGACTTGGTGATGGATTTAAATCAATCCTAAGGTCGTACCTCCTAAGGAGTGTCTACGGGCGATGCCTTTCTGTGATGTATTTCTACCACGGGCTCTTTTGTCTGGTTCGTATAAAGAGGCCTGTATTTTGTTCTATCAGCTTCCACTTATTCTCTTGTTGTTGTGTATAGGTAATGCTTTTAGGGCGAAAACGTTGGGTGGGGTGATTTGGTTTTTATACGTTAAGGTTCCTGTCAGGTTGAGGTGTTTTAATCCCTGCTATGTCAAACAGGCATACGCTTTGAATCAAACCAAGGAGAACCCAAATGAAAATTCTTAATATCGTTACCGTGACTGCGGCTTTATTATTCGCTGGCGCTGCTGTTGCTGGACCGCAATGTACTGAGGCTTCGCAGACCGAATGGATGCCGACGGAAACCATGAAACAACGGCTGATTGATCAAGGTTATACGATTGACCGGTTTAAGATTACCGACGGTAATTGTTATGAAATCTACGGCGAGGACAAGAATGGCGTCAAGGTAGAGATTTATTTTAATCCCGTTAGCGGTGATCCCGTGAAGGAACGTAGAAATGACTAACACCCTGAGGACGAGTAGCGCGACTCAGAATGGCCGGGTCAAGGTCTGGGATCCGGTGGTGCGCATCTTCCATTGGAGTTTGGTGGCAGCTTTTGCTGTCGCCTACTTGACTGAAGATGATGCAGATTTTGTGCATCAATGGTCAGGTTATGCAGCGCTGGCGCTGGTGGCCTTTCGTGTGCTGTGGGGCTTAATTGGTACCCGGCATGCGCGCTTCAGTGATTTTGTTCCGCGGCCTGCTAAATTGATCGAATATGTGGGGCTAGTGTTGCGGGGTCGGGAGTCTCGTTACCTTGGTCATAATCCGGCGGCCGCGATAATGATTCTGTTTCTATTGTTGGCAGTTGGCATGATCGGTGTCAGCGGCTGGTTGCTGACCACCGATTGGGGCTGGGGTAGCGAGGTGCTTGAGGATATCCATGAAACGGCAGTTAATATCACTCTTGTGGCAATAACGTTGCATGTTTTTGCGGCGATCTATGAAAGCTTCCGGCATCGGGAAAACCTTGTCCGTTCGATGTTCACGGGTTATAAGCGAGCGCTCACCCATAAAAAGTAGAGCTGTTCGGGGCCGGGTGTAAACTGATGCCGCGCAACCTGTTCTAAGCCACCCGTGATCGAGTGTTATTTGGTATCAGGTGACCGTTAAATGTAACTTGTCCAGCGGCCTCGAATTCAATTAATCAATGCTGAAAAATCTACATATACCTCAACGCCATCGTCTTGTTTCGGTGCTGGAGAGTTAAATGACATGGTGGCGCCTATGCCGGTGACAATTGCATCGGCAATGGCTAAGCCTAGTCCTGATCCCTGAACAAGAGGGTTATACCTGACAAAGCGCTGTCGCAGCTGAGAGAGTTTATCAGCAGGAATGATACTCCCTGCGTTGATAATGCTTAACACGCCCTGAGGTGAAAAGCTTATTGCTATAGGCTGGTTTTTAGCGCCATGTTTGATGGCGTTATCAAGTAAATTTCGAACCAGTATGGCAAAAGCGTCGGGGTCGACAAAGGACATAAACTTGTCGTTTTCTGGCAGCGATACGTTAATTACTGTGGCAGTGGGCGATCGCCTTATGTCTTCAATGATCAGCTTTAGTAGATCAATAAGGTCGTGCTGCTCTGTTGATAGCAGGCCTGCTCCTTCCGCCTTGGCCAGCTGCATTAACTTTTCTGAGAGGCACGATAAGCTCCGCAAGGAAGACTCAATTTTACTTAGCTTGTCTTTCACTGCTTCTGTCGAGGGCTCCTGTTGCAGCCTCTGGATTTGCGCCAGGGCTGTGGCAATGGGGGTTCTTAACTCGTGGGCGCTGTTGGCTGTAAAGGAACGCTCTGATTCAAGGGCTCGCCGGAGGCGATCTAATAGATTATTGACTGACTCTGCGATGGATAGAATTTCAGTTGGCAGACCATGCACGCTGACGGGGGAGAGGTCCCCGCTACCGCGAGATTCAATTTCATCTCGGTAGGCGAGGGTTTGGCGCAAACTGCGTCGCACAAACGTCCAGGTGCCTATAAAACACAAGGGGATAAGTAATGCCAGTGGCCATAAGAGCGAGACGGCTATTTCGAGTGTTGCGGCCTGTCTTTGGGTTAACGGTTCAGCAACGGTTATATACAGAGTGTCTTGTACCGCAGAAGCACCATAAAACCGGTGGGTTGAGGATGAGCTAAAGCCCTCCAGTAATTGCGTATCAAAAACTGACGGATCAGCATTATGGGATTGCAGTAAAACCGTTCCGGCTTTGTCGCGCACAAGGTAAGTAAGTGGTTCGTCATGGGCTTTGAATGCCGCTATGCTTTGTGGCGGTCCGGGAACCTCTCTGTTGAGAATTTCAACAACAGCGAGAGGCATGATGCGTTGCGCTGTTTCCGCCAGTGCGCTATCAAATAGCTCATTGAGCTTGTTTTGTGCAATAAGGACGGCGCTTAATAGTGCTGCAATCCAAAATAAAATCACACCAAGGGTTAGGCCAATGCCAAGTGTTGCCTGAAGGCTTTGGGGGAGTTTCATCAGCAGGGCATCCGGTAGCCCAGACCACGGACTGTCTCTAACAGATCCCGCCCCAGCTTCTTGCGCAGGCGGCTGATATAAACTTCGATGGTGTTGCTTTCAATTTCGGTTCCGAACGCGTACAGGTGATCTTCTAGCTGTGATTTTGAGATCAGTGTGCCGGGGCGTTGGATGAACGCTTCAAACAAGGCCCATTCCCGTGCTGTTAAGTTGATGGACGTTCCGGCTCGGGAAATCAAGTGCTTGGATAGATCAATCTCCAATGGTCCGATTTGAAGCAGAGGGTTTGGATTTCCCGCATAGCGCCTTGAAACGGCGGCAATACGGGCGGAAAGTTCGGACAGGTCAAAGGGTTTTATCAGGTAATCGTCTGCGCCAGCATTTAGCCCTTTTATCCGGTCAGAAATTTGGTCTCTGGCGGTTAAAATAATCACAGGAACTGTTTTACCCGCCTTACGTATTTTTATTAATAGTTCGATACCGCTTCCGTCAGGAAGCATGAGGTCAAGCAGAACCAGATCGTAATGGGTCGAGTGTAGGCTTGTTTCGGCATGGGAAATCGTTTCAACCCAGTCAACCGCGTGACCTTCGGCGGTGATTTGGTCCTGTATGGCCTCACCTAAACCGACAGTATCTTCTACCAATAATATACGCATTTTTACCCCTGCACTCTTTCCGAGCAAGTAGTCATTTAACACGTTGCAGATAATAAACTAAAGGTGTCTGTGCTTATATTAATGCTTTCCTGCGTTTATGTTTTCGCAACCGGTTTTGTTGGCGTTTACATAACTGGCTCATTGGGTGGCTTCGGGGGGATGTAGGTGCGGCCTAGAGAGCGAGGAACCGGCAGCGTGACGAAGGCAAAATGTGCGGCGCTAAAATAATATGACTTTCAGCTTAATGTCAGGAAAGAGATTTAGTATAAAGGCTAAATAAACAGGAGGTATACCATGAAAAATAAGATGATAGCTGTCGCGATTGCTTCGTTTTTTGTTAGCGGTGCGTTGCTGGCTGGTGATGACTGCGTCGACCCAGTCGCAGAATGGCAGCCTAAGGAAGAACTACGTCAAATGATGGAAAGTAAAGGCTGGCAGGTTAACAGAATCAAGGTCGATGATGGTTGTTATGAGGTCAAAGGTTTAGATCGCGATGGACACGAAGTCGAAGGCAAGTTTTCCCCTGCGACGTTGAAAATAGTCGAGCTTGAAATCAAATTTAATGGCTCAGAGGACGCGTCTACGTATTTGGACAAGTAATTTTTGGGCGAGGGCAGGGCTGACTTCGGTAAATAAAATGCTCGAAACTAAAAGCTAAATGGCCTGTAGTGATGGCTGCTAATCAGGCGAAGCCTAGTGACTTTGGTGAGTGCAAAAAAAGGCCGGTTTCCTTACAAGGGATGTCGGCCTTTTAATAGTGGTTGCTAATAAAATCAGATGCTTAGATTGATATCAAGGAGAGGAAAGGGCTTTTTCTCCTTCGGCACGCTCTGGTCCGCTACAAAGAGTTTGTGATCGAAACAGCCCAGGAGAAGTGTAGCATGGTCGATCGCTGAGGCGATGCGGTTCCTATCATCAAGGTTTGCTCTAAAAATGCCGCCTGTGACTATTTGAGCTGCTCGTAAGATAATGGGTGTTTTGGCTATATCGACCGTTTTTACAATCGAAGCAAGAAGCGTAAACTAGCCTGGTAACAAGCATTTTTCGTAATTGCGTGTTCGTCAAACAGGGACGCTCTGCGTTTAAGCGGGACATGCCGTAAATGAAAACGCCCAAGCCAAACGCCCGTTTCAGAGGGGATGGTCGTTGGAATCCCATTTAGATGAGCCCCAGAATGAATAGGCAGTCGGTAGATATGGAGCACCCTCAGTCAAGATCAATACAACGGCCATCTGTTAGAGCTAAATGGCTGTCGCTAACGCATAATCAACGTACATATAGTTAAGTGACGGTAGGTTCTATGCCAAACTCAAAACCCGATGCTAACGGTCCACAGCCAAAACAGATTCGTGAATCATATATCGCTTGGTTTTTCCTGCTGGCGCTGGCGTTTATTTATTTTGATTTCATACAGCCAAGCAAAAACATTGAAGTTATTACCTACAGTGAATTAGTGCAGGCCGTCGAAGATAATCGTATTCGTCAGGTTGATATTCGTGGCGTTGATGTGAAGGGCTATTACCGTAACGAAGCGCTAGAGCGGCCACAATTTAAAACCACCTTGCCGGCTTTTGTGGACAGCGATATTTTGCTGCTGATGCGAGAACATGAGGTGGTGGTTAATATTAAACCGGACGAATCGCCACTCTGGTTGACGGTTGTGACCGGTTTCCTGCCCTGGCTATTAATCATATTCTTTTTTTTCTATGCCAGCCGAGCTATGCAAAATCGCATGACCGGTGGTGCTTCTGGCGGTATTTTTAATTTTTCACGTTCCCGGGCCCGGCGTTATGAGCGTAGTGATAGTGGCCCGACCTACGACGATGTGGCTGGGCTGGAAAGCGCTAAACAGGATCTGCAGGAAGTTGTCGACTACCTGAAGTCACCTGCAAAGTTCCAACGCCTGGGCGCTAAAATGCCCAAAGGTATTTTGATGATGGGGGCGCCCGGAACCGGTAAAACCTTGCTGGCTAAAGCGACAGCCGCAGAGGCAGAGGTTCCATTCTTTTCAATTAGTGGGTCAGAATTTATCGAGCTTTATGTGGGTGTTGGTGCGTCACGCGTGCGCGATATGTTTGCCAACGCGCGTAAAGAGGCTCCGTCGTTAATTTTTATTGATGAAATCGATTCTGTGGGGCGGGTGCGCGGCACCGGGCTTGGCGGGGGTAACGATGAGCGGGAGCAAACGCTTAATCAAATTCTGGCTGAAATGGATGGCTTTGAACCGGAGGAGGTCGTTGTTGTGTTGGCGGCGACTAATCGTCCCGATGTCCTTGATCCGGCCCTGTTGCGCCCCGGACGCTTTGATCGCAAAGTGATTCTCGAGTTACCACAGAAAAAAGCACGCCGTGAGATTCTTCGGGTGCATACTCGTAAAACGCCGTTGGCTGATGATGTTGATCTGGAAAAAATCGCCGCTATGACGGTCGGTTTTTCCGGTGCTGATATTGAAAACCTCGTTAACGAAGCCGCTTTGCATGCGGCGCGTACGGATGCTTCGGCATTGACGGATTTGGATTTTCTTTATGCCCGTGACAAGGTGGTGATGGGCACTGAGCGCAAAGACCTTATCAATGTGAGTGAACGTGCGCGTATTGCCTGTCACGAATCGGGGCATGCGTTGACTGCTTTGCTGCTGCCGCACAGCGATCCGGTGCAAAAGGTGTCTATTGTGCCAAGGGGAAGGGCGCTTGGCGTAACAGAACAGTTGCCGACCGAAGATCGCCACAATATCGATGAGCTGTATTTGAAGGAGCGATTGCAAATATTATTGGGTGGCCGTGGCGCTGAAAAACTGATTTACGGCAATATCAGCTCCGGTGCTGCCAATGATTTAAAAGAAGCGACCTCGCTGGCCCGCAGCATGGTGGTTAATTGGGGGATGAGCGAAGAAATGGGGCCGCTAGGTTTTCGTGATGGTGAGGCGCACCCCTTTTTGGGGCGTGAGCTGGCCGAGCCGCGCAGTTATAGTGAAGCAACGGCTCAGCTCATTGATCAGGAAATACGCCGGCTGTTACAGGAGGCCGAGGCAGCGGTCTTGCAACTGTTAGGTGCGCATCGAGATAGTTTGCAAAGGTTGATTGATGACCTGCTTGAACACGAATCGCTGGATCATCAACAGATTTTGGCGCTGCTTGATGAAGATAAACCCCGGCACATTAAAGAAAGCTAACTAGCGCGATGATGACCTATCTGGCAGGGCTTGTTCGCGTAGGTATTGGTGCTTATCTGCGAAGATTATGCGGAGTTGCTGGCGGTTATTGGTCTGGTTTATCTGTTGTTATTGGTGTCACGATTATCTTTGATGAGGTGGAGCCGATAGTAAATCGTTGGGCAACCCTGAGGGTTACCATTTTCGCCAAATAGAAAAGAATTTTTGTCGATCTTTCAAATATAGGTGTGATTAACCAGTCTGAATGAAACGCTACCAATTCCCTGGATTCTCGCCACTCTCTAGCTCAGAGGTCTCTGGCAAACTAATAGCGATTGAGTGGTTGTTTTTCGGGGCTGGCTGATTAACGAATTAAAAGGCAGTGGTGATTTGGCCGCTGATGAATAAACAGTAGTAAGCCTCACCGCCCATTGGCTGGGCGGTAAACGGCACTCCGACTGCGATTTAAAAGCGTTAATCAAGCGAGTGAATTAGACAGTTTCCTTCGCTGACATGGGCTGCTTTGCGAAGCTTTGGCAGCGCATCCTGGTGCCCTATATTTAGGGCATACAGCTGCTGTATCGGCGTCGCAAAAACGGCAGAGCGAAAAGAAATTGCGTAGGATGAGGTACCCGTTTTCGACATCCACCCCTTCGGCCCTAAGCTTTTTCAAGGCGCGTGAAAAGGTTTCTGGTGTCATGCCAAGATAGTTGGCGATCAGGTTTTTTTGAAAGGGCAGTTCTATGTCGACGGTGTCAGGGTTTACTTCTATAAGCAGCTTTAGAGCATAATAGCCAAGACGTTCGACAGGCGATTTTGTAACGATGCAGTCCAGCTGTTGCCAGGCTTCCTTTTGATGTATGCTGATAATGCGCAGGAGGTTGAGCCCTAACTGGGCGTCCTGTAGCACTAACTGGCTGATAGCGGCGGCCGGGATCAACAGTAATTTACTGTCCGTAACCGCTTTTGCCCTGACCGGTGATACGCCCCCCATGAAGATGACGGACTCCATAAAGGTTTCGCCATCTTGCAATAGGTTGTTTGTGGTTTCATCACCCTCGGGGTTGGAGCGCAGAACTCGGATGCGTCCTTCAATAATAAAATAAAGAAAATCTACGGTGTCACCCTGCTGAACAATTTCGCTCCCCTTTTTGGTTATCGCCATCCTTGAATGCGATAAAAGGTTTTGCAGGGTGTTTTCCGAAATGTCATCAAACAATAGCGTGGATGTGAACCTGTGTGTGTGCGTAGGAAACCAGCTGCTCAGGTCGAAAAAAGGCTTGGCTTGCATTGATAGCGCTTGTCTTGGCATCGTCAAACATCCTTGGTTGGTTGATTCCGTGTACGCTAAAACCGGTGCTATTAACTATAGGCATACAAAGGTCGGCTGGGAAGTGCAAGGGGGATTAAAAAATAGCTATTCACGGCCCAAGTCTGTAAATGGCATTGTCATTTTTATGGACGGATTATAATCAGTGGTTTGCCTGCCTTTGACTTGATCAGGAAACATTGCTGTTTAGGCTCCTTTTAAGGTCAAGATTTCATCACTCATAACATCACCCATCTCTAGACTATTGGGAGAATATGGGAAAATTAGGGAGTCCACAATATCAGAGTGGCAGGGAGGCACATTGAAGCGAGCACAAATTGATTGTCTTTTGATCAAGTGGAGAGGGTGAGCTGCTTGCTCAACTTATACGGCTTGGTGTTCACCTCATCGCTTAGCTCTCCCGACAACTCTACTGCCAGCTTCTTCTTGTTATCCGCAGACATCTGATTTACCAAGGCATTGAACATCGCGCCCTGTTTCTGCTGAGAATTTTATCGAAAAAAGAAAAGGGCTAATTTTATTCGGAGCCTGAAAACACGGTGATTCTTGGTTATGATAATTTGAGGCTGAATAGCCCCCATGACTCCTTGTCAGTTGCTGGGGCTATTAATTCGTTTTCATACAAAAACTGCCCCTCATGTTTTACAAATCTTTCAGATTTAAAACGGGGTGAAGATGAGTGCGCTTTATGTGGGGCCGAGGTGCACAAAGACTCGTCGCGAGTAAATCTTAATAAAATGAGAAGCGAATTAGAGCTCCAAGTAAAAGAAAGCTCATCGTTATTGGATGGAAAAAAGGAAGAGCTATTACAGCTTACTACCGAAACTTCGGCATTAGAGCGAGAAGTTAAAGCTCTTGAAAGGAGGTATAAGGACGTAGCAACAGATATTGCAACTGAGCAACAAAAGGTCCTTCAGCAGAGTTATCGTGAGATAGGTTACCTTGAGCGCTCAATAGAGGACCTCCTAAAAAGCAAAGACGTTATTGAGCAAATTAAGCAGATTGCCGCCAAACGTGATGCTTTGAACTCTAGAGTAAATGAATTGAAAGAGTTCATAGAGGTTAAGCTTGGTGAACAGAGCAAGCGGCGCCAAGAAGTTGCTATGGAGCTGTCAGAGGAGAC
>LUKI01000064.1 GCA_001593685.1 Gammaproteobacteria bacterium F7 | reverse complement strand
CTACTAATCAGCGCAGCGTAGCGATTCAGATCTTTGCGTTTCAGGTAATCCAACAGTTTACGACGCTGGTTTACCATACGAATAAGACCACGACGAGAGTGGTGATCTTTGTTGTGTTCTTTGAAGTGTGACTGTAAGCCTTCGATGTTTTTAGTCAGCAGCGCAACCTGAACTTCAGGGGAACCTGTATCGCCAGCGCCACGGCCGAATTCACTTACAATTGCTTCTTTCTCTTGTGCAGTTAAAGACATTTTCTATTCTCCAATCGAATATGCGTTAATTTTAAAGCTATGCGCCCCGTGCATATCTACAGAGGCATAGTTAAACCAAGAAACGGCCTTCCGTTACTCGGTCGATACCAGACGACGTGGCGCAATACGCCCGTCATCCATTACTTCGCCAACGCCCACAAATTGCTCTGCTACGTCAGCGTCTTGATTAAACAGTACCACCTTGCCTTCCGCCGACACATTCGGCACAAACACAGGCTGGCCCTGTTTAAGGTAACTCGCCGCAAGGTCATTTAACTCGACCTTCGGCAGATTTTTTACGGCTTCCCAGGCAGGCTGCAATAATACATCCAGCGCTCCAAAAACCTCTTCAGGCTCACCACTTTCTTTAGCTTGCGCGGCAATACCTTGCAACTCTTCGAGCGTCACCATGGCGGCTTCATCAAAGCCACTGACGCTAAGGCGGCGTAATGTTATCACATGTGCACCGCAACCTAACAGCTCACCAAGATCATCGACAAAGTTACGCACATAGGTGCCTTTGCTGCACGTTAATTCGATGTCCAGCTCATCACCCCTAATATCCAACAGCTTTATGTCATAGATATGAATGGGACGCGCTTTTCTTTCAACCTCTATCCCCTGTCGAGCCAGCTTATATAATGGCTGACCATCTTTCTTAAGTGCCGAATACATCGATGGCACCTGCAGGGTGTCCCCCAAAAACGTCTTCAGCGCCAGCTCAACCGCTTCACGCTTAAGCTCGGGAACAGGGCGTTCACTAACCACCTCACTATCAACATCACCACTAGCGGTACGAACACCTAATTTAGCCGTCGTACGGTAGGTCTTATCGGCATCCAACATGTACTGCGAAAACTTGGTCGCCTCGCCTAAACAAATTGGCAGCATACCCGTTGCCAATGGGTCAAGACTGCCAGTATGACCAGCTTTTGCCGCGTTAAACAGCCGCTTTACCCGCTGTAACGCGTGATTCGAGGATAACTGCAGCGGTTTGTCCAATAGTAAAATGCCGCTTACCAAGCGGCCTTTTTTACGCCGGTTTGCCACTTACTCTTCGCCTGACTTAGCCGCGGCATCAGACGCCTGATCTTTTTTACGCGCATCCTCAATCAAACTGCTCAGTCGCGCACCGCGCTCAATGCTTTCATCGTAACGAAAGCGCAACGCCGGCACGATACGCAGCCGCATTGCTCGCGCCAACTTGCCGCGTAAAAATCCTGCGCCACGCCCCAGAATATCCAGCGTTTGCTGACGCGCCTCCGCATCATCTTTACCAAGGATAGTGATAAACACATCGGCATAGGCCAAATCACGACTGACATCAACGGCGCTGACCGTCACCATACCCAGACGAGGATCTTTCATCTCTCGTTGAATAAGCCCCGCCAGCTCCTTTTGGATCTGATCAGCAACCCTTTGTCTTCGACTTGAATCAGCCACTTACAGCGAACGCTCCACTTCTACCACATCGAACACTTCGATCTTGTCTCCAACGCGCACATCGGTGTAATTCTTCACACCGATACCACACTCCATACCATTACGTACTTCGTTGGCATCATCCTTAAAGCGGCGCAACGACTCCAGTTCACCTTCGTAAATAACCACATCATCACGTAATACACGAATCGGCTTGTTACGATAAACCGTGCCTTCGATCACCATAGAACCAGCAATAGAGCCAAATTTCGGCGATGTAAAGACATCCCGCACCTCAGCAACACCTACAATGCTTTCCTTGAACTCTGGTGACAGCATGCCCGATAGCGCTTTAGTGACATCATCGACAATATCGTAAATAACACTGTAATAACGCAGATCAATGCCGTTTTTCTCAATCACTTTACGCGCCGAACTATCAGCTCGCACATTAAAACCAAAAATAACCGCGCCGGTTGAAACCGCCAGGTTAGCATCGGTTTCAGAGATACCACCAACACCACTGGACACAATCACGACTTTAACTTCTTCATTACCGATCTTCATCAACGAGCTAGTCAATGCTTCCAGCGTACCGCGCACATCTGTCTTCAACACGATGTTAAGCACTTTGACTTCACCGGAAGTCATTTCGGCAAACATATTCTCTAATTGCATAGCCTGCTGAGAAGCCTGCTGCTCTGCCTTTAACTGCTCGGCACGGAACTCCGCCACCTCACGGGCTTTTTTCTCGCTGGGCACAACGAAAAACTCGTCACCCGCATTTGGCGTGCCAGCCAGACCAAGAATCTCAACCGGAATAGATGGGCCCGCACTCTTGATTGGCTTCGCGTTTTCATCAAGCAGCGCACGCGCACGACCATACTCCTGGCCAGCCAAGACAATATCGCCCTGCTTCAGCGTACCGTGCTGAATCAGCAATGTCGCCACCGAACCACGGCCTCTATCCAGACGGGATTCAACCACCACACCACGCGCAGGTACATTTTCAGCCGCCGTCAGCTCCAGCATTTCAGACTGCAGCAACAGAGCATCCAGCAGCTCATCAATACCTTCACCCGTATGGGCAGAAACAGGAATAAACTGAGTGTCGCCACCCCAATCTTCGGGAATCACTTCTTTAGCCGCCAGTTCGTTTTTAACACGATCAAGGTCAGCGCCTTCCTTATCAATCTTGTTAATGGCGACAACCAGTGGTACTCCCGCAGAGCGAGCATGCTGAATCGCTTCTTCCGTTTGCGGCATCACACCATCATCAGCGGCCACCACCAGAATCACAATATCAGTTGCCTGGGCGCCACGCGCACGCATCGCGGTGAAGGCGGCATGGCCCGGCGTATCCAGGAAACACACCATGCCGTGATCAGTTTCTACATGGTAGGCACCGATGTGCTGAGTAATACCACCGGATTCGCCTGCTGTTACACGGCTTTTCCGAATATAGTCCAGTAGCGAGGTTTTACCGTGGTCCACGTGACCCATCACAGTAACAACGGGGGCACGCGGCACTTCGTCACCGGATACATCCAGCAACTCATCAACAACGGATTGCTCAATATCACGAGCATCTTCCAGTACATAGCTGTGACCCATTTCCTCAACCAGCAGCACCGCCGTATCACGATCTATGCTCTGGTTAATGTTGGCCATCACACCCATTTTCATTAATTGTTTAATAATAACATTGGCCTTAACAGACATACGCTGCGCCAACTCGGAAACGACAATACTTTCCGGAATTTGCACTTCTTTCATAACAGGGGCCGCTGGCTTCGCAAAGCCATGTTGTTTCAGGAATTTAGTTGGTTTGGCAATTTTAGGTGTCACCAGGTTGCGCTTCTGCACACCCGCCACCGGCGCCAATGACTCTTCTTCCAGCACCTCTTCTTCCCAACGCTCCGGTTTGGGCTTAGGTGCCGCTTTTTTGCCTTTCCTGGCTTCAGCAGCTTTACGCTCTTCCATTTCGATATGGAGACGCTCTTTTTCAG
>LUKI01000063.1 GCA_001593685.1 Gammaproteobacteria bacterium F7 | reverse complement strand
TAGGCTGGCATCTTTTTTCTTGGCCTCTGCTGGTGTCAGGTGCATGGTGTCGTGAAACTCGATATCCATGTCATCATCAGCAATCACGGTCCAGCGACGGTAACTTTCATAATCACCGCTACGTCGGTCGATAGTGACGCGAATATCCACCTGCTCATCTTCGCCATAGCGCTTACGGGTAGCCGTCGCCAGAGCTAGCTCAAGCGCTTCAATAATAACGCTTTCGGGTACGCCCTTCTCATTGGAAACCGCCTCAGCTACCAACAACACCTCTTTACTCATCTTTTCAGCCTCTTAAAACTTTTGCGTCTGCTCGCTATTTTGTACGAACCAGACCCTAAAAACGGGGGACTATGTTTGCTTTCTCAACACTTTCAATGGGCAAAATATACTCATGCCCATCAACCACAATAATCACTTCATCATCTTCCACGCCACTTAGCGCACCGCGAAAGTTGCGACGCCCCTCAAAGGCGCTGCGTAATTTAATTTTGACGGTCTCACCGACATATTGCGCAAACTGCGCAGCCTCAAACAACGGGCGATCAAGCCCCGGAGACGAAACTTCCAGTGTATATTCACCCACAATAGGGTCTTCAACATCGAACAGGCTACTCAGCTGTCGACTCACAGCCTCACAGTCTTCAACCGCAATCCCCTTATCGCTTTCAATATAAACACGCAGGGTTTTTTCACGTCCCTGAACGACCATTTCCAGGCCCCAGAATTCAAGCTCAAGCCCTTCAACAACCGGCCTGACCAGTTCCGTTAAACCCATATCGCTGACCACTTAGCTCTCCTGCAATGCCTCTAAGGCAAAACCTTTTGTCTACAAAATCGCTCTATTTAAAGCGACATATACAAATCTTTCATGTACAAAAAAAGGGCGATAACGCCCTTCTAAACCCGCAACAGTTAAAGCTATGGGGTTTAGAAAGAAAAAGCCCCATTAAGGAGCTTTTTCTTTCTAAACTCTGACGGCCGATGCGATAAAGCAACAACCATCCATAACAGGCGTACCCACAAGGGCAAGAAACATTAGCAGCCTAAATCATCTAAAATCTCAAAGCCCTTGAAAATCAAGGCGCTTATTATACATAAGCCGACAACAAATAACAGGCCAAGACAAAGAAATTCCTGTTACTCGCCTTCGCAGACAGCGAAATCAAAGCCCTCAATTTGCGCTTTACTTGCCAACCCCTTTACATAGCCATCTATCGCTTTTTGCCGCATCTGATTAATCAAGTTCTGGCGAATCCAGGTTTTTAAAATCTCAAAAGGTAAATCTTCTCCATCCTCACGATCATCGACACGAATAATATGAAAACCACCCCCGGTTTCCACCGGTTGCTCGGAAATATCCCCACGATGCATGGCCATTAATGCCGTTTCAAAAGCCGGCACTGTTTGCCCCTTAGAAATACGCCCTAAATAACCTCCGTTAGCCGCCGAAGCACAACCCGACTCCTGTCGAGCCATGCGCTCAAAGCACTGCGGATTCTGATGTATTTTTTCTAGCACCTCACTGGCACGCTGCCGCGCCGCTTCACGAGCTTCGTGATCAGCGATTGGCGCAGAAAAGAAAATATGCGACACCTCACATTCAGGCGCAGTGGCAAAGCTTTCACGATTTTCATTAAAGAATCGCTCACAACTCTCGTCATCAGGAACAGGCACTTCAATCTTGTTTGAAAGCAGCTGCTCAATAACCTGCTCGGGGTTATTAACCACGCTGGCACGCTCGCATAACCCCCAATTAACAGCCTCCTGCAACAGTAGTTCACGGGAGACTAATGCCCTGATAGCATTATTCCTTAGCTTGTCAGGATCATCACCCGTCGCGCTCTGTAACTCCCGTTCGATTTGCTCTCCCGTAATCACAACACCATTAACGGTCACACGTCCCTCTTCCGCTACGAACATACTTACACCTCGATTTATTCAACAGCCATGGGCACAGCAAGCCAATTCCGACAAATACTTAGATTTCATCATCCCGCCTTCCATGAGCAGTATTGAAATATGCATCCAAACCAACGCCCCGCTCAGCGAACCGAAGTAATCAGGGTAATAGATCCGGATATACTTATAGACGGCCACCTTACCCAGCGACATAAAAAACCAGCACAACGGCGAAACAGCAGATAAAAGCAATCCTGCTCAACGACAAAGCGTGTGTTTGCTCACCTCTTGAAACGGCATCCATAAATGCTTAAATCCTCAGGGTTGCGTCGTGCAGATAGCGCTTCCCTATCAGCGCGTTTTAACCTAGTATTCTAGAGACTAATTGTTATTTCCCGGACCCTGTTTGAAATTGACTGCAGTCAATACGAGAAAAAATGTCTAACCATATTCACACCTCATCGCCCGAACACTTAAGCTCAACACTGCTTTCGCTTTCGCAAACGCCGAATTCTGACTCCCCGGTTTCACTGTTTCAGGGGCTCTCAGAAGATAATCTGCAAAATCTGCTTTCCAACTCAACGGTACGCGCCGTTGAGCAGGGCCGAGAAATCATTCAACAGGGTGACGAAGTTAACTATTTGTATTTCATTGTCGAGGGCAGCGTCAAAACACTGCGTTCAAGTGCTGATGGCGACGAGGCCACTATCCGCATGCTAAAAGCGGGCGACACCTTTATGGATGCCGTTATTTTCATGGGCGGCACTTCCCCCATCCGCGCCACCGCATTAAAACCGAGCAAGCTATTAATGATTCCAGCGCAGATCATTCGTCAGCAGGTGTTACGCGATGGTCAACTGGGTGAAAACCTGCTGCATATTGTCACCTGGCACTATAAAAATGCCATGCAGCAAATTGACAGTATTGTCACCAAAACACCGGTTGAGCGACTGGGTTACTACTTCCTCAAATTACACATGGATCAAAACCCGGACTCACTGGATATTGAGTTACCCTTCCAAAAATCGATGATTGCCAACCACCTGGGCATGAAACCAGAAACCTTCTCGCGAGCACTGAAAAAACTCAAAGAGATGGGCATTGATGTTGATCACGAAAAGATCAGCATGCGTGAAGCTTACTCGCTCTGCCATTTCTGTGACCCGGACACGGCTTACACCTGCCCCAAACACGGCACCCCCGACTGTAAACCCGATGGCTGCAGATAAGCTACCTGCACAAAATCTGCATCACTCGGGTAAGAACGGATAAAAATCCACCAAATCCCCTTCGCGAATATCCGCCACACCTTCGGCAGCCACAGCCCAGGCATTGGCTGCCATGAAAGCGCTCACCATAAAAGACTGCTGCTTGGGCAGAATTTCAATTTCACGCGTTGTGTTATCGGTGTGACGAGAAACCGCACGCAGAAACATTCGGAACTCCGCCTTTTTATTGTTTGAGCCGCGTTTTAAAACACCATGCTTGGGCTGCTCTGGCGGCAGACCCTGCATAGCACGCATCAACGGGTAAACAAAAAACCGTAACCCGGCCGCGCTCGCTACCGGATTCCCCGGCAATCCCACAAACAGTGGCCCGCCATTGGGAAATTTAGCAAACAAGATCGGTTTTCCGGGGCGCATTTTCACCTTGTGAAACATAATTTGCGCACCTTTTGCCTCCAACTCGCGACGTATAAAGTCACAAACTCCGGCGGAAACAGCGCCCGTCGTGACCAAAATGTCAGCGCCACTGGCTATCATCTCATCCAGCTTGTCACGAAACACCGAGACCTCATCGGCGACAGTGCCAAAAAAACTTGCCTCGGCCCCTAACGCCGGTAACATTTGGCGAATGTACGGCGCACTGGCATTGTAAATTTGCCCGGACTGCAATGGCTGATCAAGGTCATCAATCACCTCAAGCCCCGTCGATAAAACAGCCACTCGAGGCTTACGAACAACCTTAACCTGACTCACACCCAGCGTTGCCAACGGCAAAATATGCCGTAAATCGAGTCGCGTACCTGTGTTCAAAATCAGCTCATCGGCAGCAAAGTCGGCACCCGTTAAGCGGACATTACGACCTGATTCAGCCCCCTCGAAAAAAACAACCTTGTCACCCTGTAGCTCGGCATTTTCCACCGGCACCACACAGTCACAATTGGGCGGCATCGGCGCTCCCGTCATAATTTCATAACACTGATCAACTAATGGAGACTGCTCTGGCGTCCGCTCACCGGCCACGACCCGGCCAATAACATCTAATATCACAGGTGTTTCCGGAGTCGCCCCTTCAAGGGCCGCTGAATGCAGCGCATAACCATCCATAGCCGAATTATCAAAAGGCTGGTTTGCCATCGGGGCGGTGACAGCTTGAGCACAGGTGCGCCCAGCTATCGCCTCCAAAGCAACACTTTCGGTTTCTAAACGGCGCCCCTCACCACAACGTCTAATAATGGCAACAGCTTCTTCATAGCAAATCATTCGGTCATCTCAACAGGCCCATAATAATGTTCAGTATTATCGGTTCCGCACAGATCCAGCAACCTTGATTACAATCAATCCACCCTTTTCAGGCGTCATACAAAGTTTGTGAAATAAATTTCACTATTGACTCGAGTCAAGGCAGTTGCAGCACTGAAAACTAGACTGGACTCAGTTTAAATGAACCCAGAAGGAGTTCCTGAAATGTTAAAAAAATCACTCGTCACTGGAACAGCCTCCGTCGCGCTTGCCTCATTTTTTGGCGCGGGCGCACTACCTGCGCAGGCTGAGTTCCTACCATCTGACGGTTTTTACGCTGACGTGCGAATTCGTCATGAAAACGTCGACCAGGATGGTATTGCAAAAGAGGCGAACGCCAATACCATTCGCACCAAGTTTGGCTACAAATCGGGCGTTTCAAATGGCTTTCAATTCTTAGTTGAAGGCGAAGATGTTGCCAGCATTGGCAGTACTAAGTTTAACGACACCCTGAACGGCAAAACCATGTACCCGGTTGTAGCCGATCCCGTTGGTACCGAGCTGAACCAGGCTTGGCTGGCTTACTCAGGCTTCTCTGACAGCGTCATTAAAGTCGGTCGTCAAACCGTTAACCTAGATAACCAGCGTTTTGTTGGTTCTGTGGGCTGGCGCCAGAACGACCAAACCCATGACGCCGTGCTAATCAGCAATAACTCTATCGATAACCTGACTATCTCTGTTGTGCACTCAGACAAAATACGTCGTATTTTTGGTGAAGACAGTCCCGTCGGTGAAATCGATACTAACACCAATATCATTAATCTATCCTACAAGATATCCGACTCACTGACTGTGACTGGCTATGGTCTTTTCCTGGACCATGACGACATGGCCTTCTACGGTTTATCATCAAAAACCTACGGCGTTCGTGTAACCGGTAACACTGCCTTAAACAACGACTGGTCACTTGTTTACGAAGCCGAGTTAGCAGAACAGCAAGACTATAAAGACAATCCAACCAGCTACGATGCAACCTACTACCACATTGCTCCAGCCATTAAAGGTAAAGGCTGGACATTTGGCATTGGTTACGAGTCTCTGGAAGGTGACGGCACCAGCTCATTCAAAACACCACTGGCAACATTACATAAATTTAATGGCTGGGCTGACAAATTTCTTGTCACTCCGGCAGGTGGTTTAGAGGACCTGTACGCTAAAGCTGTTTATGTCGTTAAAGGCCAGGGCAACATTTTGGATGGCACAAAAATCGTCGCCATGTACCACGAGTTTGACGCTGAAGATAACAGCATGAACTACGGTGACGAACTGGATATTGCCATTAGCCACCCACTTAATGTTGCCAATATCGGCTTCGTTAAAAGCGGCTCCATTGCGCTGAAATATGCCGATTACGATGCCGATGACTTTGCGACTGATACTAAAAAGCTGTGGCTAACCACTCAGTTCAAATTCTAAGCGTTCAACTCGAACAACCACTTCGGCGCAAAGGAGCAGGCAACCCATGCAAGCCTCCCCGACCGCCGAAGCAAGGTAGAAGCATATCAGCCGCCCCCTAACGGTTTGCTTTTACCAAGATTGTTCGATCTCAACTAACAGTCGGTTACCAGTAAAGCTCGTTCGGTAACCCAGCTTCTCCTCGTTCGTTTTGCCGATGAGTGTTTGCTTCCCCTCAAACTAGTCTCATCGGCAAGACTAACGTACACTTAAAAAGCATTGTAAATTAAGGCTATCACCATGATTTCAACATTCTCAGATTTACTCAACATGGCGGTATCGCAGGATCAGCCACAGCGTTTACTTTTTTTATTTGCCAACGCTGAAGGTATGAAATCCTCAACGTCAAACAAAAAGAAAAAGAAGACACAAAAGGGCACCATTACCCCCGTCATGTGCGTTGATAAACTGCCTCAGGAAATCGAATCCTTTGAAGCCCTATCCGAAGAGGCTGACAACATAAACAAGGGCTGGAACTTTATTCTTATTGCCGGCTTAAGCGGTACAAATAATCAACCGCCCAGCACTGAAGACGCTGAACCTTACTTGAACCAAATGGTGAACGGGTTAGCTTCGGGAGAAGACCTGTCGCGCTATATTATTTTTGACCGTGACCAAAACCCGATCATGATGCAGTAAGTTTTAAATACTTACCTATCAGATGTAAAAAGGCCGTTAACGGCCTTTTTAGTTTTTAGCCATCTAAAAACTTAGCTGGTAGGCAGCAGGAAGTCTATTTCCGTTATTTCTACCGCGCAGGCACACAACCTATCGACTTACGCAGTGGTAGTTATCGTGACTTCTCAGCGGGAGAGGTGTTTATTGCTCAGGATAAATGTCCCGAAAACACTGTATTCGATAATCAGCAACACAGGCGAACAGCAGCTGCTCGCCCGTTACATCAAACCTGGGCCGATTTAAGTTAACCGTTCACCAAAAAGTGTACAAAAATACTCGCGCCGTAACCCAGCGCAATCACTGGCGTCCATTTCAAGTGAGAGAAGAAGGTATAGTGCCCTCTGGCTTGCCCCATAAGCGCCACACCAGCCGCAGAGCCAATTGACAACAAGCTACCCCCAACACCGGCGGTCAGCGTCACCAGCAGCCACTGAGTTTCAGACATGGCCGGATTCATCGTCAATACGGCAAACATTACGGGGATGTTATCAACAATCGCCGACATCACACCCACCAACACATTGGCGGTAGTCGCGCCCAACTCACCGTAGATAAACTCCGACGCCATTCCCAGATAACCAATAAAGCCTAAGCCACCCACAGCTAGAATCACACCGTAAAAGAAAAACAGCGTATCCCACTCGGCCTTGGCGATTTTATCGAAGATGTCAAAACCCTCCACCTCATCGCTACCTGGTGGAATATCAGTACTTTCATAGTCAATGTGCGACTGGTGACGCAGATAAAAAGCAAAAAATTTCAGGTAAGCCAAACCGAGCATCATGCCAAAGACAGGCGGAATATGGAGGAAGTTGTGGAAGCTGACAGCCGTAACAATGGTGGCTAGAAATAAACCCACAATAATTAAACCACCAAACTTAAGATCATTACCATCGCTGGTTCCTGCTATAGGCCGACCTGAAGGCAAAGCAAAATGCATAATCGCAGCCGGCACTAAAAAGTTAACCATGGAAGGCACAAGCAATTTGAAAAAGGTGCCAAACTCAAGAATCCCCTTTTGCCACACCATCAACGTGGTGATATCACCAAAGGGACTAAATGCCCCGCCTGCATTGGCGCTAACAACAATATTGATGCAGGCCAGCGTAACAAATTTGGGTTTATCTTTGCCTACCGCCATGACAACTGCGCACATAATTAAAGCAGTGGTGAGGTTATCCGCTATTGGCGAAATGAAAAAAGCGAGAATTCCGGTAATCCAGAACAACGCCCGATAACTCAAGCCCCGCACTACCAACCAGTTACGCAACTCATCAAACACTCCACGCTCAATCATGGCATTGATGTAAGTCATCGCCACCAGCAGGAAAAAGAACAGCTCGGTATATTCCAGGAAATTATGCCGAATCCCCTCTTCAACCATATGTGGCAACCCACCAGCATTATAGGCCAACGCAATCATTAACCAGATAACCCCGGCAGCGGCCAGCACAGGTTTGGATTTACGCATATGTATGCGCTCCTCCAGAATCACCGCCACATAAGCGACGACAAAAACCACAATCGCCGCATAACCTACCCAGTGATCAGTCAAATCAAGCTTTAAAGCCATTGTTTCGGAGGCTGCGGCCATCGTTGGTAAAAACAGGCAAAAAAGGGAAACAAACAAAGGTTTCATGTGGGTCATCTCAGCAAAATAACGTTTAGCTTTAGTCAGTAACTTATTATTGGTTGGCAAAGCAGCGCCCATCTTACCGCAAAATAAAAAAAGCCCAACAACTGCATTGCCGAGCTTTATAAAATTGCCAGACTTGCTACTTAAGAACAGGCACTCAATTAACCGCCGGATATCTACCGACGGCGACTAAAGCACCCTAAATATGAATATTTTCCTCGGCAAAACGAATATCAACGCCGCCAATATCGGCCTGCTCAACCAGCCCTTGAATATAAGCCTGAATAGCAAGGTGTGAAGCACGATTTACCAGATAACCACGTACTTTATCAGCCACCATCGAATACTCCAGCGGCTTACCTTCAATTTTGCGGGTCACATTAACCACGTGGAATCCATAACGAGACTCCAAAGGCACGGTCGCCAAGCCCTCGGGCAGGTTCATCAACTGACGTTCAAACTCAGGTACCGTTTGGCCTTTGCTGATTTGACCCAACGAGCCACCGGTTTCCTTGGAAGGACAGGCTGAAAACTGTTTCGCTAATTGTGCGAACAGGGAAACATCATCCTGCAATTGCGCAATAATTTCCTTGGCTTTAATTTTACCCTCATCACGCCCCTCATGATCATCTTTGGCCGCCGCCAACAGAATATGATCCACTTCCATCAAGGGGACGGTGGTAAACTTTTCTCGGTTGCTTTCAAAAAAGCGCACGCAATCCTCTTCCGTCGGATCATCATAGCTTACTGCCTCAGACATCAACGTTTGAAAGGCCTGCTCTTCGTTGTCATCCGAGGTGTCTAACCCTTGCTCACCTGCCGCCTCTAACAGCAACTGACGAATAACCAGTGCTTGCCCGGCTTGCTGTACAGCCTCATCAAGACTTGAGCTCGGGTGATACTGAAGCTCATTGGCTAATGCCTCTTCCTCAATCACCTTACTATTAACGGTGATAACGGGCAGTGCCTGTGAGGGTTTTTCGTGAGAATGTGAACTGCATCCGCTCATAATCATTTCCTTCCTTATCTAAACGAGCCGGAAGGCTGAACGAGTCAAACCTTCCGGATAGACCACCACTTCTAGCGTTGACGAACAATCTGGTAACGACGCCCCAGATACCAGACTGGCGCACTAATGATGTGCACCAAACGGGTGAATGGGAAGACCACCAACAGCGTTAAACCGAAGAACACGTGCAGCTTGTAGAGGATGCCAACCGGTTCAATGGCTGCCGCCGCCTGTGCACCTTGGAAGGTGACAATGCTTTGCGCCCAATGCCCCAGCATGACCATCACTGAGCCATCCAGGTGGTTCATGGATGAGAAAATGGTCAGTAAGCCTAATACCAGCTGAATCAACAGCAGGAACAACACCACAATGTCAGACGTTTTGGAATTGGCGCGCACACGGTCGTCGGTGAGACGACGCTTGATTAGCATCAGCAGACCAATCAGGCACAACACGCCAAAGAAACCACCACTGACCATCGCCAGAATTTGCTTATTGCTGGTGGAGATAAAGTGATGATAAATCGCTTCCGGCATCAACAGGCCGACAAAGTGCCCCATCAGGATAAACAACACCCCAACGTGGAACAGGTTACTGGCCAGGCGGAAGCCCTGTTTATTGAAACTCTGACTGGAGTCAGCTTTCCAGGTATAAGGCTCACGGTCAAAACGAATCCAGCTTGCCACCAGCAAGATCAGAATCGCAACGTAGGGATAAATCCCAAACAACAAAAAGTTAAGATTTGACATAGTATTCTCCTTAGGAGCGTTTGACTGAATCTGGGTTAAGTTTTCGGCGAGGAAAAATTCACCTGATTTGAGGCGGAAGTTGCAGCTGATAGCCAGCTACCAGCAAAACTTCCAACGAAAAAGCAGATGATTTTAACCGTCGAAAAATAAGTCATGATTTGGTCAAAAGCTCCTTATAATCCCGCCACTTCAGCGGCATCAGCATCGTGCCAACGCAGCGGCACATGTTGAATATTATTAGGATCCAGCGACTTGTTGGACTGATGGATACCGGAGCCGGAGCTAGGGCAACCCTCAGCGCCCATGGGATCATCAAACAACACCTCTTTGTCTTCCCATTCCTTATCGATGGCCTCGAGCGTGTCATCACGCTCTTCCTTACTCACTGATTCGGCAATTTCGGTACGATCAATCTCTTCACCAGACAGCGCCACCAGCGTGTCAAACAATACCGCGTAGTGGCAGTCTCGTTCTTTCAAACGCTCAGCCAGCATCGCCAGCAGGTGACTGACATCACCCAGCCATTCCTGCGCATAGGTGGCTTCCTGCTCACTCAAAAACTCCAGATACAGCGGAATATAGTCCGGCAGTTGCTCTGAGCTGACATCAAACCCCTTGGTTTTGTAGACACTGATCAGGTCAACCATCGCCTGTCCACGATCGCGGGATTCACCATGCACGTGCTCAAACAGCAACAGCGACAGGGCGCGACCACGATCAAACAACAGGTCATAGCTTTCCTGGGCATCGTATAAATCCCGCGCCGTCAGCTCCTCAATAAACGCACTCATTTTGAAACGGTTTTCAGGGCTGATTTCAGCCGAATTTTTCACGACCTCGACCATCTCATCGGCGGCCGCAAACAGCGCCGCCGATGGGTAGTCAAGCAACCGTGAAATCACTTTTAGAATTAACACGGTTAACCTCCTAGTTGACTTCGTAGGTTTGAATGACGTCGCGGCGCTGTGTTTTTTTGGCGCCGAACATATTCACATCGCTGCTTCCGGTACCACAGCCATTACCGAAGGTGAATCCACAGCCACTCTTCTCGCCGTAGGCTTCAGGCACATTCATTTCACGGTGGCCGGAAGGAATCACATAACGATCTTCGTAGTTGGCAATCGCCAGGTAACGGTACATTTCGTCAGCCTGTTTCTTGCTCAGGCCCGCCTGTTGCAATACCGCCAGATCTTCCTTACCTTCCACGTTTTCAGCTCGCTTGTAGGCACGCATCGCCAGCAGGCGTTCAAGGGCGCGAATAATCGGCTCTTCATCACCCGCTGTCAGCAGGTTCGCCAGATACTTAACTGGAATACGCAGGGAACGAACATCGGGAATTACACCGGCCATACCG
>LUKI01000062.1 GCA_001593685.1 Gammaproteobacteria bacterium F7 | reverse complement strand
GGGTTGCCCGCTCAAGGCCCGCCATATCGAGTCGTGTCTGCACATCGACGAAACCACGTCCAACCATTAGCTGACGAATAGCTGCGGCCTGTTGATAACCATGCTCAAACAACAGCCAGCCCTTATCGGCAAGGTAGTCCGGTGCCTGCGCAATAATGTGTTTAATATCCTGCAAACCAGAATCCTCAGAAACCAGCGCCGAACGCGGTTCAAAGCGTACATCACCCTGTTCAAGGTGTGGGTCCTGCGGCTCTATATAAGGTGGATTGCTGACAATCAGGTCAAAAGATTGAGCCCCCAACGCGCTAAACCAGTCACTCTCAAGAAACGTTGCGTTTGGAATATTTAGCTGCAGCTGGTTACGTTGCGCCAGCTGAACAGCAGCTGGAATACGATCGAGCCCAACCACATGGCTGTTTGGAAGCTCACTGGCTATCGCCAGCGCAATAGCGCCGGTACCGGTACCGAGATCAGCAATGCTCAACTTTTCATCACCGCTATCAGCAAATAGCTCCAACGCTATTTCAACCAGCAACTCAGTATCGGGGCGGGGAATCAGGGTGTCGGGGCTCACCTCCAGTTCAAGCGACCAGAATTCTCGCTGGCCGGTTAAATAGGCGACCGGCTCCCCTCGCAAACGGCG
This sequence comes from Gammaproteobacteria bacterium F7, assembly GCA_001593685.1. Taxonomy (GTDB): domain Bacteria; phylum Pseudomonadota; class Gammaproteobacteria; order Pseudomonadales; family IMCC2047; genus IMCC2047. The sequence continues at coordinate 9,309 of LUKI01000062.1, read as the reverse complement.
CTCACTCAGCCGTTCCAGTTGGGCTTGCTGCGTAGCGCTTACTTCACGCTCCGGCCAGGTATAGAGCCAGGTTTTATTTTGCTGCAGCACAAACGCCAGCAGGACCTCAGCATCAACACGGGCCGAGTCAGAAATAGCGGCAAACCGCTGACTCAGTTGATTTAATAAATCGCCAACACTGCTCATATTAATTGTCAGTACGACTTTTTAAGTAACGGGTAACCCTTGATAAAAACCAAATCAGAATCTCGTACAGACTCATGACACCCCAGGCATTCCGCTTGATAGTCTTTGGTTTCAGTCTGCACCGGATCGCTCGCAGAAAAAAATGACCAGCCCCACCCATCGCCCCACAGAGGATTATCCTGAAAACGCTGCTCACGGTCCTTAACCATCACAAAGAGTCCCTTGGAATGGCCAGCAAAATTTTCTGCCAGTTTTTCGGAGTCTGAGGTATTAACGCTCAACTGTTCTTTTATTAGCATCGCACCATCGGGCCACACCCCCGCCTGCTGATAGGCATCAATATCTTCTTTGCGACTGTAAACATGCTGCACCAACTTGGCATCCGACTCTTTTAACGCCAGAAACCAACTACCGAGAAATACAAAATCGGTCCGAAAGTTAAGCGGGATTGAAATAACACCATGGTTTGACACATTATCCGGCAGGTTCTGCGCCTGCGGCAACGCATAGGAAAAAGCGGGCACCAATAGCGCCAGCAAAAGCACTCGCCGAACTAAATCAACCACCGCTGCACTCATTCGACCATCCTTGGTTTTTTAACATTAACCCAGCTGCACCGACTAAAAGAGCTAGTCGTTACCTGACAGGGCGGCGAGCTGCTCTGCCTGATGCTCATTAACCAGCGCTTGGATCACGCTGTCCATATCACCTTCCATAATCTCCGGTAATTTGTAGAGCGTTAAATTAATCCGGTGATCTGTCACTCGTCCCTGCGGGTAATTATAGGTACGAATACGTTCCGAGCGATCGCCGGAACCCACCAGGCTGCGACGTGCATCGGCCTCTTGCGACTGCTGCTGTTCAACCGCAGCGCTCTGCAGTTTAGCCTGCAACAGCGACATGGCACGGGCGCGATTCTTGTGCTGCGAGCGTTCATCCTGACACTCCACCACAACCCCTGTAGGTATGTGTGTCAAACGAATCGCCGAATCTGTTTTGTTGACGTGCTGACCACCTGCACCCGAGGCGCGGAACGTATCAACACGCAGGTCTGCCTTGTTAATTTCAATGGCATCCATTTCATCAGCTTCCGGCAGGACGGCGACGGTACAGGCGGAGGTATGAACTCGACCTTGAGACTCTGTTTCCGGCACCCGCTGCACACGGTGCGCACCCGACTCAAATTTCATGTGCGCATAGACATCCCGGCCTTCGACACGGGTAATAATTTCCCGATAACCGCCGTGCTCGCCACGGTTCTCGCTGATCACTTCCATGCGCCAGCCTTTGTTTTCAGCATACTTGGAGTACATACGGAACAGGTCGCCGGCAAAAATAGCCGCCTCATCACCGCCGGTACCCGCCCTAATTTCCACAAAGGTATTGTTGGCGTCATTAGGATCCCTGGGCAGTAAGAGTTTCTGCAACTCCAGCTCTAGAGTATCGATATTCTCTTTGGCCGTTTTAACCTCTTCCTCACCCATGGCGCGCATATCCGGGTCATCGTCGGCCAGCAATAATTCAGCTTCTTCCAGGTCGTTTTGTACCTGCTGGTATTGTGTAAAGCTCTGCACCACGGGCTCAATTTCCGCATATTCCCTGGAATAGTCACGAAACAGATTTTGATCCGAAATGACATCCGGATCACTCATCAACGCCGCTAACTCTTCATAGCGATCTTTCAGGTGATCCAGTTTCGTTAAAATTGATGCTTTCATGTCACTCTCGCTTAATTCGCTTCGTCGTTGGCTTCGTTATCGTTCAACCCGAACAGTTCCTGCGCCCAATCCATCATCTCGACGCGTCCCTCCGAAGAGGCTTTTTTCATTTGAATACAGGGCGTGTGTACCAGTTTATTAGTCAAGGCCCGTGCAAACTGAGTCATTACCTGTTGGGGGTCCTGGCCTTTCTGCAAATATTTGAGGGCTTTATTAAGTTCCTGTTCACAGATATTTTCAGATTGGCTGCGGTACGCGCGCACCGTTGACACCGCATGTAATGCCCGCACTTCGCGCACCATATTCTGAGCCCCCATCTCGACAAAACTTTCCGCCTCAAGGGCGGCGCTTTGGCGAGATTTGAGGTTTTCATCAATCACCTGTTTAAGGTCATCAACCGAATACAAATACACATCGGATAACTCACCCACTTCAGGTTCAATATCGCGAGGTACGGCAATATCCACCATATACATGGGCCGATGTTTACGCTTTTTAAGCGCACTCTCCACAGCACCTTTACCCAGAATCGGTAACTGGCTGGCGGTGGAGGCAATGACAATATCGGCATCTTCCAATTGTTCGGGAATATCCGACAGCAATATAGCATGGGCACCAAAGTTAGCGGCCAGCTCTTCCGCGCGTTGCAACGTACGGTTGGCAACCACCATATCCGTCACACCGTTTTGCTGAAGGTGTCGCGCCACCAAATCAATGGTTTTACCAGCACCAATCAACAGCGCTTTACTACGACTCATATCAGCAAAAATATGCTGCGCCAGACTCACCGCGGCATAAGCAACAGAAACCGGGTTTTCACCAATAGCTGTTTCGGTACGTACCTGTTTGGCCACAGAAAAAGTGTTTTGGAATAGTTTCTCCAGATAACCACCGATGGTCTGCGCATCTCGTGCTACCGCATAAGCTGATTTAAGCTGCCCCAGAATTTGCGGTTCACCCAGTACCATTGAATCGAGACCGCTGGCCACTCGCATAATGTGCCGAATACCTTCTTCGTCCCAATAAGCATAACTGCAACGTTCCAACTCGTCAGGACACAGGTCATGGTGACTGCCAAGCCATTCCAGTACATCTCGGCTGCCCTTTAAGTCTGTCACGCAATACAGTTCGGTGCGATTACAGGTCGACAAGACAGCCAGCTCTTGCAAATGCAGCGCCGCACAGGCCTGCTGCAACACGTTGTGCATATCTTCAGGCGCAAACGCGACCTGCTCCCGAACAGTAACCGGTGCAGTCTTATGATTTATGCCGAGTGCTAACAGCCCCATGAAATGCCTGAAATCAATTTGTCCGCGTTGAGAAGACCACATGAACCGAATGGTTAAACACCGATCCACCCAAAAGCGGCAAATTATATAAAAATGCAGGGGTTAGAGGCTATCTATATAACGCACAAGCGTTAAATATTTCGTTGATTACGCGTTTATACAGCTATTTTACAGTTTACCGATATAAATAATCGCGCGTATCGGGCACAACATCCTTCGCTTTTGATAGCTGAACCTGATAAACCACCAGATCAGAACTACGAAATGCCGCCTCACACATACCCAGATAAATCTCCCACATCCGACAAAAGGTTTCACCTTTACTTTCAACAAACTGAGCTCGATGTTTAGCAAAACGTTCAGCCCAGGCTTTGAGGGTGTCGGCGTAATGGAAGCGTAAAATTTCAACATCATTAATCAATAACCCTGCTTTCTCTATAGCAGCAGTCATTTCAGACAACGCCGGGATATAACCTCCAGGAAAAATATACTTGGTAATCCAGGCATTCGTCACACTGGGAGGGCCACTACGACCAATCGTATGCAATAAAACCACCCCGTCACGCTCAAGCAGCTCCCCTATTTTTCTGAAGTATGCTTCAAAATAAGGGCGCCCCACGTGCTCAAACATCCCGACCGACACAATGCGGTCATACTGTCCTGTATGGTTGCGGTAGTCCTGCAAATCGAACCTCACTCGATCGGATAACCCTTGCTCTTCAGCGCGCGCTTTCGCCACCCTTAACTGCTCTTTGGAAAGCGTCACTCCCTGCGTGTTGACCCCCTCATTATTACGCGCCATAAACAAGCTCAAACTGCCCCACCCAGAACCAATATCCAACAGCCTATGACCAGGCTGCAGACACAACTTGTTCATAATGTGACGACATTTATTTTGCTGTGCGGTTTCCAGATCATCTTCCGCAGTACGGTAATAGGCACAGGAGTAGTGCATATCCTCATCAAGAAAAGCACGAAACAGTGTTTCATCAAGGTCATAGTGGGTGGAGACATTCGCCAGGCTTTTACTGAGGTTGTTCCACTGCTTAAGGGTCCGCCCCAACACCTTTTTAATGACACTAGGGGGCTCTTCGCCAAAATTGATATACAGCAGGTTTATCAGATCTGCCAAGCTGCCTTTGAGCAAATCCCACCCTCTCTCCATGTAGGTCTGCCCGAGCTCAAACTCTCCATTCTGTAGTAGCCGTGTCGACACTTTCGGGTTGTTGATTCTCCAGACCACCTCACCAATCTCCGGGTGCTCCTCTCCGAACGAATGCTCGCTGCCATCAGGCATCACCACACGCAATCGGCCAGTACGAATGGTTTCTCTAAGGACTTTCTCCAACATCTTCCTGCTCCGCTTTATACCTGGGAATCACTGAGCAGTTCACTCAACTGAATCAGAGACTCCCTGTTATCGCCGTTTGCAAACAGCAACAACCAGACATAAAACCCCGCTCGAACATAGGGTTACCCTTAAACGATAATTATTCTAATGAATTTTGATAACAGATCAACGGCCCCATAAAAGCGCATCAATGCAACAAAAGACGGGGCGTTTGGTCTACACTGTATATTCACCGCAGTTGCTACAGAAAACGTTCTCTATGCTTAACAAAACTCTCTGCTTCATTACATCAGCAACACTGCTTCTGAGCGGTTGCACAGGCTTACAAACAAGTACGCCAGAAAGCCCCGCCATTATAGAAAAAAAACCAACCGCGGCAGCACCAGCGAACTTTGAGCCTGACACCCTCTACACCCTCTTGGTTGCTGAACTGGCCGGTCAACGTAATCGCTATGACATTATGCTCGGCAACTACTTATCCGCCGCAAAGAAGACTGGCGACCCCGGGCTGGCCGAACGAGCCACCCGCATCGCTGTTTCATTAAAAGCGCATAAAGCCGCACTAGCCGCTGCGGAACTTTGGCATAAGTCAGCCCCAGAAAACGCCCAAGCTAAAGAGGTTTTAGCTGGCCAACTGGTAATCAGCCAAAAATTAGAACAGGCAATTGCCCTGCTTGAGCAGCTACTTGCCAGCAATGGTGATGCCAACCTAGAAGCGCTTACGGCTAACAGTCAGGCGTTAACCCCCGCTCAGCGCAACGAACTGATCCTGCAAATAAAACGGCTCATCAATTTGTACCCGGCTAATCCGCAGCTACTACAAAGCCAGGCGATTCTTTTGCAGCTCAACGGCCGCAGCGAAGAAGCCCTTCAGCACGCTACCCAACTTTACAGAATTCAACCTTCTCCTCGAAGCCTGTCATTAACAGCTAAGTTAAACCATCAAGTCGGCAATACTGAAAAAGCCCTCAATGATCTCAGCAACGGTCTCGAAACCTTTCCTGAAAGTCGCGCACTAGCGGTGTTGTATGCGCAAATGCTGGTTGACGCAAAACAACTGATAAAAGCACAGCAGCAGTTTAAATTACTACTGCAGCAATACCCGCTCGACCACCAGTTGAAGCTAACACTGGCACTACTTTGCCTTGAAAATGGTGACACCACTGACGGCGAGCAACTACTGCAAGAACTTACCAAAGTCCCAGAAATGACAAACGAGGCCTACTATTTCCTCGGTCAGTCAGCCCAAAAACAGCAGCTCAGCGAAACAGCCATTAAGCACTATAGGCAGGTCAAAGCTGGCCAGCGTTTACTGCCTGCGTACCACAAACTTGGCACACTGCTACTGGAAACGGACCAGCGCTATAAGTTACAAAACGCCTTTGAAGAGGCCCGCGCAAACAACCCGAAACAACGCAATAGCCTGTTTATTATTGAAGCCGAACTGCTCAACGAAAAGAACGATATCGACACCGCGCTAGCCCTATTGAACCGCGCATTAGAAAACTCGCCCGACGACATAAACCTACTCTACACCCGCGCTATGGTGACCGAAAAAACTAATGATTTAGTTGCCATGGAAAATGACCTGCGCGCCATCCTGTCTAAAGAACCTGATAACGCGATGGTGCTCAATGCATTAGGTTATACGCTAGTTGACCGTACCACTCGCTATCAGGAAGCATTAGCACTCATCACCCGCGCCAAGGAATTAAAGCCTGACGATCCGGCCATCATCGATAGCTTGGGATGGGCGCAATTCAGACTCGGCAATTATGACGAAGCCATTCTACTACTCGAGCAAGCCCTGGCCGCCTTCCCTGACCACGAAGTGGCCGCGCATCTGGGCGAAGTACTCTGGGTCACAGGTCAGCAGCAACGGGCTCGCGATATCTGGAAGCAAGCCCTCCAGCAAACGCCCGACAGCGTGATTCTACAGCGCGTTCTTGAGCGCCTCAGTCCAGACTTAATACCGGCCTCCTCCTTAGAAACCACCAATAAATAAATACTATGCCCACTCTATTTAGCCAGCTCCGCATTGGTCTAATCACCCTATTACTGTTAATCGCTGCTTGCTCCCCACTTCAACAACAGCCCACTCCCAGCCAACCAAACTGGACTGCCCATCAGCAACAGCTTTCTGAATTAAAGGACTGGTACATTGTTGGTAAACTGGGAATTCGTACCCAGCAACAGAGCAACAGCGCCCGCTTTAACTGGCAACAGCAGCAGCAACAGTTTGATATTCGCGTCACTAATTTATTAGGTCAGAACCTGGCGACACTCATAGGTACCCCTAATCAAGTGCAGCTCGATATCGCCGGAAAAGACCGCTACGTCACCAGCCAACCCGAGCTTTTTTTACAACAACAACTCGGCTGGTCATTACCTGTCAACATGCTGAATCACTGGATCAAAGGCATTCCTGCACCGGACTCACAGGCTAACTACCAATTAAACGATCAAGGCTTGCTACAGAATCTCAGCCAAGCAGGATGGCAAGTTAATTTCAGCCGCTATCAATCACTTGAATCCCATACATTACCGAGTAAAATTCGCCTCCAACAGGGTGACATTGCGCTGACATTATTAATTAAACGCTGGAACCTACCCGCTCACCAATAGATGGTACGCTCTATGCTAACCCTGCCCGCCCCGGCAAAACTTAACTTAATGCTGCACATCACTGGCCGCCGAGAGGATGGTTACCATAATTTACAGACTCTCTTTCAGTTTCTGGATTACGGTGATGTGCTTCAGTTTGAGGTACTGCCAACACCAACGGTAGAAGTCATCAGCGATCTAACAAATGTCGGCACTAACGATAATTTGATCTATCGAGCCGCCCGCTTGCTTCAACAGTCCTGCGACTGTGAATTAGGCGCGCGTATTAAACTTGAAAAAGTACTGCCCATGGGCGCCGGTCTCGGCGGCGGCAGCTCCGATGCAGCCACCACACTTGTGGCGCTAAATCAGCTCTGGCAACTCAATTTAAGCCTAAACCAACTAGCCGATTTAGGCCTGCAACTAGGCGCTGACGTCCCCGTCTTTGTGCACGGTCACGCTGCTTGGGCCGAAGGCGTTGGCGAGCGACTCACCCCTGTCAGTCCTGCTGAACCCTGGTACCTGGTCCTAACACCAGACTGCCATGTCTCAACAGTAGAAATTTTTTCACATAAGGAATTGACACGGAACACCTCAGCCATCACAATAGCGACCGCTTTGGAGGGGGGTGGTAGAAATGACTGCGAGGCAGTAGTTTCAATGCTCTACCCACAAGTTAAGCAAGCGCTATTTTTGCTTAACCAGTTTGCCGCAGCAAAGATGACTGGCACGGGAGCAAGTGTATTTGCCGAGTTCCCAAGTAAAGACCAGGCACAGCAGGTTTTGGCTAAAATGCCAAACACTCTGCGGGGCTTTATAGCCCAGGGGGAAAACATATCCCCTCTGCATAAAACAGCAAAGCTCGCTACCGCAATGTAGCAACTGCAAATGAATAATGTTGGGGTGTGGCCAAGTGGTTAAGGCACCGGTTTTTGGTATCGGCACTCGGAGGTTCGAATCCTCCCACCCCAGCCATTTCCTCTATTCAATGAACTCATCATCCAAAGGTATTCCGGCGTGGCTGCAAATCTAACCATTTTCACCGGCAATGCGAATCCTGAGCTCGCCAAGAAAGTCGTCAAACACCTGTCCATGTCTCTGGGCAACGCCAGTGTTTCTCAATTCAGTGACGGCGAAACATCTGCTGAGATCAAGGATCACGTACGAGGCAAGGATGTCTTCATTATTCAATCCACTTGCGCACCAACCAATGACAACTTGATGGAGTTGCTGGTTATGGTGGATGCCGTGCGTCGCGCATCAGCAGCCAGCATCACAGCGGTAGTGCCTTACTTTGGTTACGCCCGCCAGGACCGTCGCGTACGTTCCGTTCGCGTACCGATTACAGCTAAAGTTGTAGCCATGATGATGGACACGGTTGGCATCGACCGCGTATTAACAGTAGATCTGCACGCTGACCAGATCCAGGGCTTCTTCAACTGCCCAGTGGATAATATTTACGGTTCACCCGTATTGCTTGAACACATTACCCGCCAACGTTATGAAGACATGGTTGTGGTATCGCCAGACATCGGCGGCGTAGTTCGCGCCCGCGCACTGGCTAAACAATTAAACTGTGAACTGGCTATCATCGACAAACGTCGCCCAAAAGCCAATGTTTCAGAAGTGATGAACATCATCGGTGATATCGACGGCAAGACCTGTATCCTGATCGACGATATGGTTGATACAGCAGGCACACTCTGCAAAGCAGCCGACGCCTTGAAAGTGAAAGGCGCCACTAAAGTCGTTGCCTACTGTACCCACGCCGTCCTGTCCGGCGCCGCTATTGAAAACATCACCAATTCGACACTTGACCAATTGGTCGTCACTGACACCATCCCATTGTCAGACGCCGCGACAGAGTGTCCAAGTATTCACCAACTTTCGATTTCCGCACTGCTGGCCGAGTCTATTCGACGCGTTCGTAATGCGGAATCAATTAGCGCCCTGTTCCAGGAATAACTCCTAATACAGGGCAATTAAAGCCCCCGATTTTTGGTCGAAAAAAACGGGGCATTTTTATAACTGAGGAAGTAACAATGTCTAACGAATTTTCATTAAACGCACAAGCCCGTGACGTGTTAGGGAAAGGTTCGAGCCGCCGCCTACGTCGTCTGGAAGGCAACATCCCGGCAATCGTTTATGGTGGCGACAAAGC
>LUKI01000061.1 GCA_001593685.1 Gammaproteobacteria bacterium F7 | reverse complement strand
CTCTCTCAATGACTTGGTTAGCGGCTTCTTGTTTGAATTCTTCTGTGAATTGACGACGTTTGTTCATGCTTCCTCCGGTGGTTCATTTTTACCATGCGGAGTGTCTAGAGTCATGGGGGCTATTCAAACCCCCCCACGAACTACTAAAGCCTTTCCAATAGCCTCCAGGCGGAATTCACCAACAGTTGCCATGACCTTTTAAAAGCCATATGCGCATTCTTCAAAGCACCAGAATAAAATTTATTCCACAACCAAGGTTCCTCGGTACATTTGCATCTGACAATTAAACGCATACTCACCAGGTGACATGGCAGGCAAGACGAGGGACTTAGACTGGTTCAGAGGTAATTCTTCGCTAATATCTAAGTCAGAAAATAGAACCAGTGCCGCGCAGGGTGACGCATCTTTTCGCAGAAACTCGATAGTAACTGGTCGACCGGCAGGCAGTTTTATCCGCGAGGGTTGATAAGTACCGCCCTCAACGATTACCGTGATCGAGCCTTCATTGGCACTGACTTGGGTTGGTTTATAAAGCCAAAACCACCAGACAATAAGACAAATCAGTATTAATCCGAGAATATTAAAAATCATCATGCCTGAGCCCCCATTAATGCGCTTGCGCTTTAAAGAAGCGCAAGCGGTTAGCGTTACTCACCACCGTCAGCGATGAGAAGGCCATGGCTGCGCCAGCAATAACAGGGCTTAGCAATACGCCAAAAAACGGGTAGAGAATGCCAGCCGCAAAAGGGATTCCAGCGATGTTATAAATAAATGCACCCAACAGGTTCTGCTTGATATTGCGTAACGTCGCCTTACTAACAGCTATAGCATCAGCGAGGCCATGCAAGGAACCTCGCATCAAGGTAATGTCAGCACTCTCTATAGCCACGTCCGTCCCCGTACCGATGGCAAAGCCGACATTCGCCAGTGCCAGCGCCGGCGCATCGTTAATACCGTCTCCTGTCATGCCGACAATTTCATTCTGCATTTGCAATTCGGCCACTTTCTGCGCCTTTTCCTCCGGTAACACTTCGGCAAAAAATTCCGTAATGCCGACTTTTTCCGACACGGCCTTAGCCGTAGCGCGATTATCTCCGGTTAACATCACTACCCTAATACCATTATTCTTAAGCCGTTTAATGGCCGAGATTGAATCCTCTTTAATCGGATCTGCGACGGCGATAATTGCTGCCAATTGTCCATCAATGGCAAAGTAGATTGGCGTTTTGGCTTCACTCGCCATCTGTTGAGCAACGTCGACAACATCGCTAACAACAATAGCCTTATCCAACATAAGCTTTTCGTTACCAAACAATAATTGCTTGCCAGCAACTAAGCCTTCAACGCCATGCCCTGCTATGGCGGCAAATCTTTCAACCTTACTCAGGGTTAAGCCACGTTCCTGAGCTGATTCAACGATGGACAATGCCAGGGGATGTTCCGAGCCTGCTTCAAGACTTGCTGCTAACGCGAGCACCTCACTTTCATTACTCGCGTGCACAAGATGAATATTGGTAATTTTGGGCGAGCCCAGAGTAATGGTGCCGGTTTTATCGAGAACCATGGCGGTAATTTTTGAGGCTGTTTGCAGGGCTTCGCCGTTGCGAATTAATACACCGGCCTCAGCCGCCTTACCCACACCAACCATAACGGACATCGGTGTCGCCAATCCCAACGCACAGGGGCACGCAATAATGAGTACTGTCGTGGCTGAAACCATGGCAAAGGCGATCGCTGGAGAAGGGCCAAAATTCAACCAGACCAACGCGCTGATCACAGCCACTATCATCACCACGGGTACAAAATAAGCGGCGATAGCATCAGCCAAACGACCGATCGGCGGCTTAGAATTCTGCGCACGTTTCACCATCGTGATGATTTGTGCTAACGCCGTGTCCTTTCCCACGCGAGTGGCTTTAAACACGATCGAACCGCTTTTATTGATGGTCCCGGCGATGACTTCGTCACCTGTCGTTTTTGCAACCGGCATCGGCTCACCCGTTAACATGGATTCATCAATGCTGGTTTGCCCTTCGATGACCACCCCGTCAACTGAAATTTTTTCACCTGGCCGCACCCGAACATGATCGTTGCGCAAAACCTGCTCTATGGCGATATCGACTTCCTTAGCGTCACGGATAACACGCGCGGTTTTAGGCTGTAAACCAACTAGCCGTTTGATGGCTTCACTGGTACGTCCACGGGCTTTTATTTCCAGCGCTAAACCAAGATTGATCAGACCAATAATCATGGCGCTGGCTTCAAAATATACATGACGAGCCATTTCAGGCAGCGCATAGGGAAAGAGCACCACGATCATCGAATACAACCAGGCAGTACCGGTACCCAGTGCAATCAGGGTATCCATATTGGCACTATGATTAGCAAAGGATTTCCAGGCCCCCACATAAAAGTGCTTACCGGAAAACAGCATGACACCAAGGGTCATCAAGCCCACCATCAACCAGACAAGCCGCTCTGTGCCTGTTGTGATCGTCATCTCACCCACAAAAATGCCATAGGCCATCAACGGCACACCCAGAGCCAGAGCAATGCTCATCTCACGAATCAGGCGCTTATAATATCCCTGGTCCGCCTCTTCCTTTTCTTCAAGAAGATCCTGCTCGGCCTGCCCTAAACTGCTTTTGGCGTTATATCCCGCATTTTCAACGGCTTTAATCAACGTTTCTGTTGGGACGCTGCCCGTAACGCTCACGGTGCGTAAAGCGAAATTCATTTCAGCCTTCACAACACCAGACACGTTATTCAGTGCCTGTTCAATTTTACCAACACAGCTGGCGCAGCCCGCCCCCTCAATAATCAACTCCTGAGTCATCGTGACGGTTGAAGACGCCTTTTTGGACGGTTTGCTTTCCATCTGATGGCGGGCATGTTCAGTCATATGAAGCTCTCCTCTCACTCTAGTCAACGCTCACCTTCGCGGCGGCATTTTATTGCAGCAGTGTGGCTCATGTTTGGCATTATTCTTGATGTTCTGATCGGTTTCTCGATATCGCCTTAATTTGAATTGGTTCCACCAACCAGAGCTGACATCCGCACCGTGTTTACGAACGATATCCAGCATTTCATCGACGTCATGCAGGGAGCCATCATAGGCAACTTTTATCGTACCCGTATCACGATCCACCCATACACCGTCCACACCAAACATCGCATCGATTTCCGAACGGATAGCCTCAGCATTACTAGCACTCAGACTGACCAGCTTTAGTTTGTGCTTGGTTAAGAACCCTTCGTTAATACCTGGTCGATGTTTGTTCATAGCAGAAACCTCCTGCATGATGTCTTAATACCTGATTTTACTCATGCTGATGCTAGTCTGAGTCTTCCCGGTATTACTTCATGCTCACACGCTCTTCCATTTGCATCATTATTTGCTCGCCACTCATCAGGCCAATCAATCAAGAAAGACATTGGCTTGCTATTCATGAGACATCCTCCTTTTCCCAATCATCGATCAGTGTGCAGATCGTTTCGCCATCGGGTTCTTTATCCGGCATCTCATTCCATTTTTGTATTGCCTGCTGCATACGACGAAACAACTTCAAGCTTTCTTCAATAGAGTGCCCCAACTCATCAAGGTTTTCGGAAATAATTTCTCTGGCTTTAGCACAAGGCGCTTCACCATGATCGGCAATGTCTATTAGCGTTTTGATATCCTCCAGACTAAAACCCAACTGTTTTGCTCTCAGGGCAAAACGCAGTCTACGGATATCTTTTTCTGAAAAAGTTTTATAGCCATTGTCAGCCAAAGCAGGCTTCAAGAGGCCGATACGTGAATAATACCTAATGGTATCTGCACTCACGTCCAGTTTTTTTGCTACCTGTGATACATGCATATCCATCACCTCACTTTTTCATCCTAAACCTATGCCTAACTCACAGGTCAACACCTTTGTCTTTGCGTTTTTCTTGAAACTGTAATACCAGACTATAAATAACCGGCAACACCAACAGGTTCAGTATTAACACCGTCAGCATACCACCCAGCATTGGCGCAGCGATGCGGTGAGTTACATCTGAGCCCGTACCACTGCTGAGCATGATGGGGATTAAACCGGCCATGGTGGATATTGCCGTCATGGCCACGGGTCTTACGCGCCTGGATGTGGCCGTCAAAACCGCTTCTTTAATAGCATCGGCTGATAACCTGGGGTTACCTGCCTCTCGCCTGTCATTTATTTCATTATCAATAAAGCTCAGCACTAGCACGCCGATTTCCGCAGCCATGCCTGCCAGTGCGATGAAGCCAACGGCAACCGCCACAGACAGGTTGTAATCATTGATATAAATCAGCCAGATGCCACCAATCAGGCTAAAGGGAATTGATAGCATCACCACCATTGGTGCGGTGATATTGCGAAAGTTTAAATACAACAGCAGGAAGATGATCAGCAGGGTTACCGGTACAACAATTCTTAATCGCTCGGCTGCTCGTTCCATGTACTCAAACTGCCCTGACCAAGCCAACGTGTAACCTGCGGGCATTTTTACCTGCTCAGCCACCAACTGCTGCGCTTTGGCGACAAAGCCACCAATATCCGAGGTGGAAATATCAACATAAATCCAGGCGTTGGGACGTGCATCTTCACTTTTGATCACCGGAGGGCCTCGATTGAAGCTGATATCAGCCACCAGTGCCAGCGGGATTTGCTCTCCCATCGGCGTTGGTATCAACACACGTTTGAGCGACTCAAGGTCATCGCGCAGTTCACGTGGATAACGCAGGTTCACGGGATAACGTTCAAGCCCCTCAACGGTTTCGGTAATGTTCATGCCGCCCACAGCACTTTGAATGACATCCTGCACGGCACCCGTGGTTAACCCATAACGCGCCGCACGCTCGCGGTTGATATCAAAATCGAGGTAATAACCGCCCACCGCGCGATCACCAAAGGCTGAGGTGGTTTCCGGCAGGGTTTTGATGACCTGCTCGATATTCTGCGACAACTGTTGCAAAACGTTTAAGTCAGGCCCGGATACTTTGATACCCACCGGCGTTTTAATACCTGTCGACAACATGTCGATACGAGTTTTAATGGGCATCGTCCAGGCATTGGCCAGGCCGGGGAACTGAATCGCCTGATCCATTTCACTCATCAATTGTTTAGTTGTTTTGTCTGGATTGGGCCACTGATCTTTGGGCTTTAAGCGAACCGTCGTTTCAATCATCGCCAGCGGTGCCGAGTCAGTGGCTGTTTCTGCCCGCCCAACTTTGCCAAACACGGACTCCACCTCGGCAAAGGTCGACAAGATCTTATCGGTCTGCTGTAACAATTCCCGCGCCTTGCTAATGGAGATGCCGGGGAAAGTGGTCGGCATATACAAAATATCGCCTTCATCCAGCGGTGGCATGAATTCACTGCCTAGCTTAGAGTAGGGATAAACCGTTAACGCCAATAAAGCTGCGGCCAGAATCAGCGTTAGTGTGCGCCATTTCATCGCAACTTTCAGGGCTGGCCTGTGCAAAGCATGCAACAAACGGTTGACCGGGTTGCGTTGCTCGGCAACAATTTTCCCGCGCAGGAAATAGCCCATCATCACCGGTACGAGAGTGACCGCCAGAATAGCCACAGCCGCCATGGCATAGGTGGCCGTGAAGGCCAGCGGGCTAAACAAACGCCCTTCTTGCGCCTGCATAGTAAAAATCGGCAGGAATGACACAGTAATCACCAGCAGTGAAAAGAACAGTGCTGGACCTACTTCCCGGCAGGATTCACCGATCGTTTTCCAGCGTTCATCAGAATTTAGCGGACTACCTTTCTTTTCTGTAGCCTTAGCCAAATGGCTATGAGCATTTTCGACCATCACAATCGCGCCATCGACCATGGCACCAATCGTAATGGCAATGCCGCCGAGCGACATGATGTTAGCGTTTAACCCCTGTATTCGCATCACAATAAACGCCATCAGAATACCAAGCGGTAACGTGATAATCGCTACAAAAGCAGAGCGTGCATGCAGCAAAAATAAAATCACCACCAAGCTGACGATGAGTAATTCCTGCAATAACGAGGTATTAAGGCTATCAACCGCCCGCTCGATCAAGTCGCCCCGGTCATAAACGGTGACGATCTCCACACCCTCGGGCAGGCCAGGTTTTAACTGCTCGAGTTTATCGCGCACCGCTTGAATGGTGGCCAGTGCATTTTCACCGTAGCGCATCACCACGACACCGCCAGCCACTTCACCTTCACCATTCAAATCAACCAGCCCACGGCGTAACTCCGGGCCAATGTGAATATGCGCGACATCCTGTAATCGAATCGGTGTGCCGTTGGCATCCACGCCAACTGGAATACTGTTAAGGTCATTAATGGACTGGATATAGCCCAGCCCGCGCACCATGTATTCGGTTTCTGACATTTCGACCAGGCGGCCACCCACATCCTTGTTGGATGTTTTGATGGCCATTTTTATTTTACTGAGCGGAATGTTGTAACGCTGCAAGGCGTTGGGGTCGACCTCCACCTGATACTGCTTTACATAACCGCCCACGGAAGCCACTTCCGCCACCCCTTCCACGGTCTGCAGGGGGTAACGTAAGTACCAATCCTGTAGGGAACGCAGCTGCGCCAGATCGTGCTGCCCGGTCCGATCAACCAGTGCATATTCGTAGATCCAGCCAACACCAGTGGCATCCGGTCCAAGGGTAGGGGTTACTCCCTGCGGCAAACGGCCACTGACATAGTTAAGTGACTCCAATACCCGCGAGCGCGCCCAATACATATCCGTGCCTTCATCAAAAATGATGTACACGAAGGACATGCCAAAGAATGAATAGCCCCTAACAACCTTGGTTTTAGGCACTGCCAGCATGGCCGTGGTCAACGGGTAGGTCACCTGATCCTCGATGACCTGCGGCGACTGCCCGGCATATTTAGTGAATACGATAACCTGCACATCGGATAAATCCGGAATCGCATCCAGTGGCGCATTTTTGTAGGCAAATACGCCCACCAGCGCGATGATTGTGGCCGCTACCAGCACCATAAAACGATCACGCAGCGACGCATTGATAATGGCATTAATCATGTTGATGCGCTCCGTCTTCAGACACGTGACCAGGCTCCATCATGTGGCTGTCATGGCTCATTCCCTCATGGTTCATTCCCTCATGGTTCATTCCCTCATGGTTCATTCCCTCATGGTTCATCCCCTCATGGTTCATCCCCTCATGGTTCATCCCCTCATGGTTCATCCCCTCATGGTTCATCCCCTCATGGTTCATCCCCTCATGGTTCATTCCCTCATGGTTCATTCCCTCATGGTTCATTCCCTCATGGTTCATCCCCTCATGGTTCATATCCTCATGATCCATGGCCTCAGAACTCATCATTTCACTAGCCGTTTTTGCTTCGTTGAGGTTTTCCATCATCTTGGCCGTGGCTTCACGCAACTTTGATTCCGAATCCAGCAGGAACTGAGCAGAGGTCACTACCTCATCACCGGCTTCGACGCCCTCCAGTACAGCGACCCGTCCTTCAGATTCAATACCCAACTTGACGATCCGCGGCTCAAACTTACCGGCATCGCGCACCACAAACACCTGCGTTTCCTGACCAGAACGGATGACCGCCTCAGACGGTATCACCACCGCATCGGGCTGACTGTCAGCCCGGATAACCACCTCGGAAAACATATTTGGTCGCAGCAATAATTCGCGGTTATCAAACACCAGGCGCACCTTGGTGGTACGTGTTTTCGATTCGGCATAGGGATAGATATAGGACAATGTTCCGGTAAAGGTTTTGCCTGGAACCGATGCCAGCGTCATCTCGACCTCATCACCCTCTTTAATCCAGGGCAGGTCGTTCTCGTAGATATCGGCATAAACCCAGACCTGACTAAGATCCACGAGCATATATAGCTCCGTTCCGGGGCTAACATGCTGCCCCTGACGCGAACCAATGTTGATCACCGTACCGGCCACCGGTGAGTGAATATGCAGGCTCTTTTTCACCTGCCGATTTTTCTCCAATTCACGGATTTGGTGCTCTGGCACATCCAGCAACTGCAAACGTTGTCGCGAGCTTTTAACCAGATCCTCAGCACCGCGGCGTATTTCTTCAAAGGGGCTTTGCTTTAGTGCGGCTAAATTATTCAGCGCCAACAGATATTCCTGCTGGGTCGACACCAATTTTGGCGAGTAAATGCTGAGCAAAATGTCGTCCTTGTTAACCTGTTGGCCCGTTTTATCAATCCATATTTCCTCTATCCAGCCCTCAACCTTAGGATGCAAGCGCGTCATTTTCTCTTCGTCAAAATCAACTCTTCCAACTGCGCGAACCGTTCGACTGATGGTCGTTTTTTTCGCTTTTGCCGTACGTACGCCCAGGTTCTGCACAACCATCGAATCGATTTCCACCGTGCCTGCGGATGACTTGTTACTCTCGCTATCAGCATAGACGGGAATATAATCCATACCCATAGAGTCCTTAGCTGGCACCGGTGACGTAATCTCCGCATTCATCGGATTGCGATAAAACAACGGCTCTTTCTTACCCGCAACTACAGGGCTGCCCGACTCAGTGACGGAGCCTGAATCAGAACCAGAATCCGAGTCAGGTAGCCAATATCCCACACCTAAACCAACAACCAGCATCGCAACCGCGATCCATAACGTAGACTTATTCATAAACAGCTTCCTCGCCAACGGCGGCCTGCAAACGAGCCAGCGCCTGCTTGGCATCGCTCAACGCTTTCCAATATTGAAGTTCGTAGTTAAAAAGAGTGACCTGGCTGCGCACCAGATTAAGAAAGTCGACTTGATTGACCTGGTATCCGGCTAGCATCGACTCCACGGTCTGCCGAGCCTGCGGCACGATGCCACTCTCAAACAGCCTGAATTGTTCACTGGCGCGCTGATAATCAGTCACGGCCGATGAAATATCAGCCATCACCTGCCCTCGCTCGTCCTGCAACGCATAACGGTTACGTTGTAATTCGAGGCTTTTCTGGGATACCGCTTTCGACTGTTTCCGACCTGTGTACAAAGGGATTTTCACAGCCAGCATCAATGATACAAAATCGGAGCGTTCACCCCCTCGAGGCAATGGGTTATCGCCTGAGCGGTCGCCATAGGTCACGCCAACGGTAAAA
This sequence comes from Gammaproteobacteria bacterium F7, assembly GCA_001593685.1. Taxonomy (GTDB): domain Bacteria; phylum Pseudomonadota; class Gammaproteobacteria; order Pseudomonadales; family IMCC2047; genus IMCC2047. The sequence continues at coordinate 918 of LUKI01000061.1, read as the reverse complement.
TCGGGATAATAGTCACGTTTTGCCAAATCCAGCCGGCTTTGTGCGGCATCTATGTGGCTGGCCATTTTGTGCAACATAGGCCTCTTCTGTAACGACTTTTCATAAAGCACCGTCTCATCAGCAAGCGCCGGCATCTGCTTCGATACCTTATCCGCCAGTACAACCAGCTCTCTTGGTGAACGATCCATAAGGATATTAAGTTGAATGGCCTGCTGACGCCGAATCGCCTGCAACTGGATTTCCTGATCCATTAATTTGGATAGTTCCAACTGCGCTAACAGCACATCCTGTTGCAATCCTTCACCCGTTTCATATTTGGTTTTTGCGACGCTGATAAACTGCCGTAACAGAGCGCGGTTGTTTTCCACCGTCGCCAAAGCGTGGTCCAGATAATAGAGCTGCCACCAACGTTTTCTCACTGCGCTAGCAAGTTGCAGCTGCATCTCGGCAACCGAATAACCAGCCGCTTTGGCTTCAAATTGCGCGGCTTCTTCACGTAAAGCCCGCTTGCCCGGGAATGGAAATTGCTGACTCAATCCTATTTGCAGTTGCGTCATGGCTTCCTGATCACGATCAAAACTGTCCGTAGGGAAGTTCATCGCATTAAGGCTTAGGGTCGGATCAGGCAATGCTCCCACCTGAGCAGGCACTTCCAGCATGGCTTGGTAACGCGCTTGCATTTGGGCAAGGCTCGGGTTATCCCGAAGGGTAGTTTCAACCGCCGACATTGTGGTTAATCCCTGGTTAAGCGATTCGCTGGCATGAAGCGCCTTAGCCATTAACAAAGTACTTAAAGCAGCCACCCCGAAGACAAACTTCAACCAAGTGGGTTTTGAGAAAAGCTGTGCATTTAGCCTCTTGAAAAATCTTAATGGCTCGAAATTAATGTTCATGATCATCGTGCTCATGTGTGTGTTC